>BAXO01000068.1 GCA_001310555.1 Bacillus sp. JCM 19058 | reverse complement strand
CCTTTTGGGACAGCCCCATTTAATGTTTTTAATAGTGTCTGACTGACTTGTAATTTAACTTCTTTTCTTTATAGATACTCCGAGTAAAGTAAGAGCCGAAACAACCATTGCACCTAAATAGTAGAAACCCGTTAAAACTTTCCTATCATAGTTTTAACGGGTTTAACACTTCACTAGCTTGTAAGCGTAGCCACAGGATCGAGTCGAAGGCCGCTTCGAATCGCTTTCATACGGATGACTTAGGAGCTTGCTTAGCAACAATAACTTCTATTCCTCTAGTCCTTACACTATTAATCAGAGCAGT
Organism: Bacillus sp. JCM 19058; assembly: GCA_001310555.1. The sequence goes on along the minus strand of BAXO01000068.1, from coordinate 30,254 downwards.
GGACGTTTCTTTGTCTGTAATGATTAGGTTGAGTTTCTCTAATGGATATGTACGGCTAAACATATCTACTCCGAATTTAACATGTTCTATCATTGCGATAATTTTGTTTGAGTTGTCATAAATAGTTTTGTTAAAAATGGATACTTCAGGTGTTGCTGTACTTAACCCTTTTATTGAAAGTCCTCCAGCTGTGGCAAAGGAGACATCAATTGTAAAGTGACTTGCGATATTGCTTGCAAAGCCGTCTGTCATATTGCCAGAGCTGCTCACTTTCCCGCCAATTAAGTAAGTTTTAGCATGCTTCCACTCTCTTGTTCGATAAGCGATCTCTATTGAATTTGTTAATATCGTATAGCTTATATTATTTGGCAAATACTTAAGCAGCACGTAGTGAATAGCTGCTCCGCCTATAAAAATCGTTTGTCCTTCCTTTATATATCGTGCTGCTGTTTTTGCAATCGCATTTTGATAAGCATTGCCTTCGCCGTATCTTTTAGATGGAGGTTGAGCTAAGGTTCTGACATTTGGTAGAGGAATAGCGCCCCCGTGAGTTCTCTTTAAGAGCCCTTGCTCTTCCATAATTGTTAAATCACGTCTGATCGAATCGATCGAAACATTGTATTTTTTTGCCAGTTCTTTAACTAAAAGACGACCTTCCTCATTTAGCTTTGCTAAAATTTCGCTTCGTCTTTCTTCAGAAAACATAAGTTTCACCCTCGTATTTAAGATTGAATATTTTTTTGATAAAATTCAACGTTTATCCATTTTTTATATAGATTTTTTCATATGTATGCTTGTAATGTCAATTTTTTCACTTCTTATATTGTAAAATCATGGCCAATTCTTCGATGCCTTGACATGTTATGTTTATTGCTTTATTCTCTGCCTTAGCCGCCCAAATCCGAAAGAAAGCTTTAACGAAGTTCGCATTTTATTTGCATCGGAAAAATAGAAGGTACAATGGAGTTGCAACGAGAAACTTGGGAGAAAATAGGTCCAAAAGAGAAGGATAAATGAACTATATTTTCATGAATAAAACAGAAGAAAATATAAATAAAAACATGCACAAAGCGGAAATAGAAGTTATAATATATATTGGAATAAAGTACAATTCAACTTAAAGGATGATTTATTTTGCGCAGATGGTATGAAATAACTGGATCACATAACATACATGGTGAAGTTAAAGTTCCTGGTTCAAAAAAATAGTGCTCTTGCATTGCTAGCAGCATGTTGTCTTACTGAAGAAAAAGTAATACTGAAGGGAATACCAAACATTCAGGATTTTCGCGTTATTTGCGAAATAGGCAGTGAAATTGGTTTAGAAATCAAACCGATCTCTGAGGATGAAATCCAAGTTGATGCTTCGAAAATACATTCATCAAATTTAAATATAGAAAAGTCATCAAAATTCCGGACATCATACTATTTCATTGGTCCGATGCTTTCCCGTTATAAACGAATATCATTAGGTTATCCAGGGGGGACGATTTTGGTTCCAGACCGATAGACCAACATATTAAAGGTCTGGAGCTTTTAGGTGCTAAGTTTTTGTACTTCCGGGATCATTATGAGGTGCAGTCTTCTGAGCTTGCAGGCGGAGAAGTTTTTTTTCGATTTAGTTACATCTGGAGCGACAATGAACCTGATGCTTACTGCCGTATTGGCTAAAGGGCGAACGATATTACATAATGCAGCTGTCGATCCGGAAGTCGTCGATCTTGCCAACCTTCTTAACTTAATGGGAGGAAAGATAAAAGGAGCGGGGACAAGAAAGATCGTGATCGATGGGGTCAAACAGCTGCACGGCTGTAAGTACCGAGTTATTCCAGACAGGCTTATTGCGGCATCATTATTAATGACCGTTGGTATAGCCGGGGGAAAAATTAAGTTAAATGAAGTCATTCCTGAACATTTGGAGTCTTGTATACAGAAGCTGAAGGAAATCGGTATGGAATTTACACTTGATGACAATATCATTGTCGGCAAGAAAAGTGGATCCTTACAAGGAGTGAACGTTAAGACTGGCATGTATCCCGCGTTTGCAACAGATATTCAACAGCCGCTCACAAGCTTGCTACTAAGCATTGACTCTAAAAGTACGGTCACCGATCTCGTCTACAAAAACAGGTTCGCCCATGTCCCACAGTTAAAGAAAATGGGAGCGGATATTACTGTTACAGGAAATAGTGCTACGATAAAAGGGGGCAAGCCTTATTTGGCCGTGAAGTGAAGGCGACTGATGTCAGAGCAGGTACTAGTTTAATACTGGCAGGAATGTTTGCAGAGGCTCTACCATGATTACAGATATCGAACATATTGAAAGAGGATATGAAGATCCCGTTTCTCTGTTTGAAGGCATCGGTGTTAATATTGAGGAAAAGCAGGATCATGTGAACGTAACAGAACCAGTAGACTACGTTAGCGATCGGACGTCCTGAGATATTAGGGGTAAATATCGTCTCTAAATGAGCGAGTGATTTGGTGAGCTCCTATCGCCCCGTTTTCTCACCTAGGGAACAAGCCCTTTAATTTGGCTCGAGCCGGAAACCTGTCCGATTCAGTCTATCAGTTTCCTGCAACTATTTTTAAAGGGGCTCGGTTCCAGTTAATCACGTATTTCTTGTAGGGAGTAAGGAAACAATTCCTTTTGCAATCCAAGGGGTCCTTGACGATTAACTGAAGATTGTCTCGGAAGGAGAAGGACGGCTTGTATTGGTCGTTATCAGCTCTTTATCGTTTAACCTTTGATTTTAAGGTTTAAGTCTTTTTCGTTTCAAGAATAATAGAGATTTTGCGATCAGATGGGGGGGCGGGCGTTCCCATCTGATGTTTTCAGAAGGTTATTTGGTTACCGTTATGGAACGCAGCTATGTCCTTATCTTAAAAGCTACTCTCCAGCAGTGCGTCCACCGTCTATAACTAATTCATGACCAGTAATAAAAGCTGATGTATCAGAGCAAAGCCAAATGACGCTAGATGCAATTTCCTCAGGTGTTCCTATTCTGCCTATGGGGTGCAGTGCATTTAAGCTAGGAGGAACTCTTTCTCCGACTAACCCGGTATGGATAGTACCAGGGCAGATAGCATTTACTCTAATCGCTTTTTTTAGCATACTCGAGAGCTGCCGCTTTCGTTAAACCAACAATACCATGCTTACTGGCTACATACGCTGGGACCTTCTTCAATCCAATGACACCTGCAATAGAAGATGTATTGACAATTGCTCCACCTCCTGTTTTAAGCATCAATGGTATTTCGTATTTCATGCACAACCAAACACCCTTGAGATTTGTATTAATGACTGAATCCCAATCCTCTTCAGAATACTTGTCCGTCAAAGCGGCTTTTTCTGCTACTACTATTCCAGCATTGTTATAGGCGAGATCGAGCCGACCAAACTTGTCTTTAGTTTTGCGTATTAACGCTTCTACTTCTATTGATTTGGATACGTCTGTTTTAATAAAAACGGCCTCTCCGCCGTTCGCAATTATATTATTAACGGTATCTTCGCCTGCTTCAACATTTGTATCAGCTACTACAACTTTTGCACCTTCAGTGGAGAATGCAGTTGCCGTTGCCTTACCGATACCTGAAGCACCACCGGTAACTAGCGCAACTTTACCAGCAAATTGTTTCAACCAAATCACCTCATACAAATTAGGGTCTTCTTCGTTTACGATAATTGTTTCCTTATTCACATAAAGGCCGTTTCAAACGACTTTTATGTGAAGTGAGTTTTAAAAGAGGTTGGAAAAAAACGATTCAATAAAGCCTATCCGTTAAAAGTCTTGTTCCCAAAAAGCCCCTTGCTTTTTGGGAGTATTGACTCGGAAATTACGCACTTTTTTTCAGCGGCGAGCAAAAGGAAAATGGGCCGGCGTGTTTCATCCCGCATGTCAGGATGTTGCGCTAGTAGCTCCTCTGTCGGCTGCGGCTCTAAAAGCTTCGTTACTTTGAAACCAGAATCAATAAGTGAATTAACATGAGTAGCGACGGTTCGATGGTATTTGGCGACATCATTGTCGAGAAACCGCGCTTGCCGTAGCCCTTCCTTTTGATAATCGTCAACAGGCCAATGCAAGCGTTCACCTTGTGAACCATAATACCAGTCTTGCGCGGCGAGCGCGGTGAAGACAGGATGTTCAACCGAGAGTACGAAAGCTCCGCCAGAAACAAGACAATGGTGAACTTTCCGGCAGACGATGTCGAATCGCTCAACATAATGAAGGGCCAACGAGCTTATGGCCAAATCGAATGTCTCGGCGGGGAAGTCGATGTCTTCTATCGCGAGTCGATGGTATTCGATCGCAGCATCGTTTGTTTTTTTCTCTTGCAGACGCCAGCATCCTCTCTGAGAGATCGACCCCGACTACCGACCGTGCCTGCTGTTCGCGTGCATATCGGCAATGCCAACCTAATCCGCAACCAAGGTCAAGAACGTTTTTATCCTTTAGATCAGGAAGTAGCGCTCGAAATGCAGGCCATTCTCCAGCTGCGTTTAGTCCTCCAGTTGAACGAGGCATTTGCTTATAATTGGTAAAGAAATCGTGCTCGTCATATTTATTTTCTTTCATACAACTAATGCCTCCTCACATTAGAGTTGTTGTCACCCAACCCCGTTCTATTTAGGATAACGTTTACCAACAAAAAAAGTCAGCTTTTTTTTAACAAGATAGCCCGTCATTTAAAAAGTGAATGGGGAACGGAGAAAGATAGCTGAGACGAAAATAGTACTGTCCTATTTTCAGCTACTATTGCATTTCTATTTTTTTTCTTCATACCTTTTACACATTTATCATTTATACTTATAGGAGAGATAAGCCCGGCTTGTTAGGAATACTAGCCGGCCAAGAGAGCACGGCAAGAAGGGGGGATGTCATATGAACGCAAATAAAACGATTTTGATTGTCGATGATGAATGGAATATGCGTCACCTCCTGTCGCTCTATTTACGATCAGAAGGGTTTCGTCTCGCAGAGGCCACAAATGGAAAAGAGGCGTTTGCCCTACTCGCACATTCACAAGAACAGTATGATCTCGTTATTCTTGATATTATGATGCCTGAGCAGGATGGATTCGAAGTTTGTCAAACGGTAAGGGAGCATTCCGACATTCCGATATTAATGCTCTCGGCAAGAAAAGAATTAGAGGACCGGGTTGAAGGGTTAAACCTCGGCGCAGATGATTTCTTGACGAAGCCTTTCGAGTCCGAAGAATTAATTGCCCGTGTAAATGCCCTGCTAAGGAGAGCTGCAGGCCACAAGGTAAAAAAACGCAGGGACGAGCTTACGGCTCGGAGATGGACTCAATATCTATTATAGCGATCGAACGGTCTATGTTAACGATACATTGGTTGAATTGACTGCTAAAGAATTTGACCTGTTGTATAAGCTGGCAGCATCGCCACAACGAGTCTTTACAAGAGAGGACTTGCTTAATTTAATATGGGGAGAAGATTATACAGGGCTGAGCGGACGGTCGATTCTCATATTAAAAATATTCGTTCGAAGCTTGATGCTGCGGGGTTGAAGCGAAATCGGATTTCAACCGTATGGAGTGTAGGGTACAAATTTATTTAAAAAGTGATGATGCTCGATGAATCGAATTGACTTAAAGTTAGGAACGACCATTATTCTTCTGCTAATTTCGGTATTATTACCTTTAGGATTCGTGATCAATCAGATTTTTTTATAGCTTTTACATACAGCAATCGAGGGAAGAAGCGTTATCCCTCTCTTCCCAATATGCTTCTGTAATCAACGACAGTACGATTGAAAATCGCCTCGAGGTTGTCGAGGTGGCAGCAAGAATCTCAAATCAGAAAATGCTAGTCTTAAATGAAGAGGGCGACATTTGGGCGGATGCCAACCTTGCACTAAGCAGCGAGGATATCGCTTTTCTTTTAGAACATTTGAACGCGTCCACTATTGAGTCCCATATGGCTAATTCCTTTCAAGCAACGGACGGAATTACGTATTTGGTAACCGCATCGCTCATCAATGTCGATCAGGTAACAGGCACGTGCTCGTGTTTTCGTCGCTCGAAAGTATTTTGCAATCGACTCAAACTGTGCAGCATTTATTAGTTATATCTGTAGTCGGCTCCTTGCTTTTGGGAGGGGGGCTTGCTTATTTTATGTCTAAAAAATTGTCACAGCCTTTAGTGAGAATGGAAAAAGCGGCAAGGCAAATCGCAAAGGGCAAGCTTGATACACGAATACGGGAAGGGTCAAAGGATGAAATAGGTTCCCTTGCATGGGCAATAAACGACTTGGCTGCCGACTTAGAGCGAATGAATAAACAAAGGCGAGAGTTTTTTTGCCAATATTTCGCATGAGCTGCAAACGCCTATCACGTATTTAAAAGGGTATGCAAAAGCATTGCGTGAAGGCTTGTGGACAACGAAGGATGAAAGAAATCAGTATTTGAATATTATTGAAGACGAAGCGACCCGTTTATCATACTTAATGAATGACTTGTTCGATCTGGCTAAAATAGACGATGGTCGTATCACCCTTCACCTTGAAGACATCGAATTGGACCAACTGATCGAGCAAGTATCCAGTAAAACCTCTTATCGTGCATTAGAAAAAGGGATTACTCTGACAGCTGAACATAGTGCATTGGAAGGGGTCACGATCTGGGGCGACCCATTACGCATGGAACAAGTGCTGTTGAATATTGTTGAGAATGCAATTCGCTATACGCCGCATGGCCGGATTACCATATCCGTTCTTTGTGAGGCAGAGAATGTTAAAATAAAGGTTGAGGATACAGGAATAGGCATAAACAAAGAAGAGCTTCCTTACATTTTTGATCGATTCTATCGCGTCGAAAAGTCTCGGTCCAGAGCCTATGGTGGCACAGGACTCGGTTTATCGATTGTGAAGCAGCTAATCGAATTGCATCAAGGATCGATTCATGTTGACAGTACGATTGGCCAAGGTACAACGGTTACGATTACGCTTCCGCAATCGAGCGAGAAATGAGTTGACAGCTATATGAAAAAAATTGAATGGCTAACCGTAATATTTTTTGTCTTATTAGGTCTATCGTGTTTAACCTTTTCGGCCACGTGGATTTCACCTGAAATCCATCGTCATGTCAGCGTTACTTTCATTACGATATGTATGTTCGCCATTATTCCATTTCTTTGTGCGGCGCTACTTTATTTCTTTTTTTCGATTTCGAAGGAAGAGCTCGAAAAAAGGGCTGAGTGGCTACTAGGATTATGCTGAGGGATTTTCAGTTACAATTTCCGGATTAACTGGTGACGTTTACGATTGACTGTCAATCGTAAACGTCACTTCGCTAGCAGCTTTTCATACACCCATATGATATCTAGAATGTTTCAGCATACTGCAGTTCCGGGCAATCCGGTGATTTTCTTCGTTTGAACTAGGGCTATCTTTAAAGGTAATCATAGTTCGGTAGAATGTGCATGTAAACCCGACATGAAAAAAGCGAAAGAGAATATTTTAGGTCAGCAAATGGCTGTCTATTAGTTGCTATTAGGTTCAACCTCCGATCAGTGAGGGATTGAAGTACCCACTGACCGGAGGTTTACTTTATTGCATATTCAAGGTTTGCGCATTAATGGCCACTATTATGGTGCTTAGTGACATCAGAACGGCGCCGACAGCAGGGTTCAGAAGAATACCTAACGGTGCAAGGACTCCTGCTGCAAGCGGAATCGCGACAATATTGTAGCCGGCTGCCCACCAGAGGTTTTGAATCATTTTGCGGTAGGTTATTTTTGACAATTCAATGATGGAAATAACATCTCGAGGGTGACTGTTAACAAGGACGACATCGGCCGTTTCCATTGCCACATCTGTTCCCGCACCAACGGCAATACCCAGATCAGCATTAGCAAGTGCTGGGGCATCATTGATTCCGTCTCCAGTCATACCGACTCGATTGCCCGCCTTTTTTAATTCATTAATCTTGTCCGCCTTTTCATGAGGGAGAACCTCGGCCATCACGTGCTCAATGCCAATCTGCTTGCCTACTTCCCGCGCAACCTTCTCATTGTCTCCTGTTAGCATCATCGCTTCAATTCCGATTCGGCGCAATTGATCCACGGCTTCTTTCGCCGAATCTTTGATCGAATCGGCTAAGGCAATCATACCAATTAACGCTTGGTTTCGAAGGACAAAGACAACGGTTTTTCCGGCTTCAGACAAATGGGAAAAACGCTCCTGATCGTATTGTATACCTTCTTTATGCAAATAGCCGGGGCTGACGATAGAAACGAGCTGACCGTCGACGATCCCGGTAACGCCTGTGCCGGTAATTGAATCGAATTCCTCGGGCTGCGTAACCTTGATTTGCTCATCCTTTGCCTTTGTTACGATCCCTGAGGCGAGCGGATGTTCTGATTGAGCTTCAATAGAAGCGGCAAGTCTAAGTATTTCCTGTTCCGATACGTTTTCCTCGGTCGCAATAACATCTGTCACTCCGAATTCACCCTCTGTTAACGTTCCTGTTTTGTCAAAAACGATCGTGTCCACCCGACGCGCATCTTCAAAACCAATTCGATTTCGAATAAACAGGCCTTTTTGCGCAGATATCGCAGTGGAGCGGGCGACAACTAATGGAATCGCGAGTCCAAGAGCATGCGGGCAGGAAATGACGAGCACGGTTACCATTCTAGTCATCGCTTCCCCTAGCTGAAGCCAAGTGTACTCCAAGTAATGAACGTAAGCAAGCCGGCAATGACAGCGATGTAGAAAAGCAGCTTGGCAGCCTTATCTGACAGCATTTGCGTCTTCGACTTACTGCTTTGGGCTTCCTTAACGAGTTGGATGACTTGAGAGAGGTATCCTTCGCCGCTTGTCTTTGAGACTTCGATGATGAGAGAGCCGGAGGAATTAATCGAACCTCCAATCACTTCATCTCCTGTACCTTTTTCAACAGGCATCGATTCACCAGTCAACATGGATTCATTAAGTGAGGACTTCCCCTTTTTGATATATCCATCAGCTGCTACTTTCTCGCCCGGTTTGATCAGAATACGGTTCCCCTTGCGCAGCTCAGATACGGGGATAGGTGTTACTTCATCGTTAGCATCCAGCTTATTCGCTTCCTGAGGCATGAGCTTTACTAATGATTCAAGGGAATCGGAAGCTTTCATTACCGATTTCATCTCAACCCAGTGGCCAAGGAGCATAATGGCAATTAAGGTGGCCAGCTCCCAGAAGAAATCCATCCCTTCTATTCCGAAAACTGTAGCGACACTGTAAACGTAAGCGACCGTAATCGCAAATCCGATAAGGGTCATCATGCCTGGAGATTTGCTCTTAATTTCGCTAGCCAATCCCATTATAAATGGCCAACCACCGTAAAAAAAGACAATGGTGGAAAGGATGAGTTCTACGGCCGAGTCTCCAGGGAATGTGAGTGAATAATGAAAGAACATCTGGATCATATCTGAAAGAATGATAATGGGTATGGCTAAAGCAAGCGTAATGAAAAAACGTCTTTTAAAGTCAGCGATCATACTTTCGTGATCGCCATGTCCATGATGGGCGTGGTCAGAATGTTCATGTTCAGCGTGATACTCATGCTGGTGTTCTTCACGCTGATGTTGCTGTGAATGCTTTTTTTGACTATGTTCATGCTGGTTTTTTTCTGTATGATGTGTATCGACAAGTTTTGTAGGTTGAGCATGGTCAGAATGCTCATGCTGCTGTGCTCCGTGATGGTGTTGCTGTGAATGCGCGTGCTGATTATTTTCATGCTGACCTTCTTTTTCACCTTGCGTATCGTCATGTTTCCTATGTTGAGCTCGATTAGGCTCGTGTTCGCGATTGGGCATTATGATGACTCCTTTCTTGTAATTACTTACCTAGGATAGGTATAAAATTATCCAGTTTTTTTTAGTAGGTTTTAATAAGATTTACAACTTTAAGTGAAATGATTCACTTTACCCGATAAATTGAAAGCGGGAACGTATCAATTGATTCATGAAGCATGAAAAGTGAGAAAATGTAAAATAACACTTTACATACACTACGGGGGTATTGTATATTATGTATATAGGAACTTAAATGATTTAGGAAATTAGGCGTCAAATGATCTACTTTGATTAAACACCGAGGGAGGCTGATTCAAATGACCTATACTCTTGAGCTTTATACGCGACCTACTTGCTCTGACTGCCAGGACAGCAAGCAATATTTAAAGGAACAAGGCATTCCGTTCACAGAGTATGATTTAAGCCAAGTATCAATGAAAGAGGAAGAGTTAAAAAAAGTAACCGGAACAAGAGTAGTACCTGGTTTTGTATTTAGAGAACATTCTCTTCTAAGTAAGTTTAAGAAACCGACCGTTTTTACCGGATTTGAGTTGAATAAGGCAGAGATTAAAAAGATGGCAGCACAAGTACGAAAATAAGAAAGCACCTAGAGCGATAGTAGGTGCAATGCATTGACAACTAGTTGGATGAAGGGAGGGGATCGTATGATTAAGCTATATACTTCTGCAAGCTGTACATCGTGTCGAAAGGCAAAGAGCTGGTTGATCGAGCATGGAATTGAATATAAAGAAATCAATGTGGTTCATAGAAAACTGACGATTCAAGAACTGCAGGAAATCTTACGAATGACAGAGGCAGGTATCGATGAAGTAGTGTCCCGACGCTCTAAGATATATCAAGAACTCGGGCTGAACATGGAAGAGCTTACTGTCCAAAAGCTCTTGCAGATCATTCGTGAATACCCGACATTATTAAAACGCCCAATATTAATAGATGAGAAGCGAATACAGGTCGGCTTTCATGAGGAAGAAATTCGACGCTTCCTTCCGCGACCGTCGCGTCGAAAAAAAACTGGAGCAACTGTTGGCTTAATATATACCCTATATGGTAGAACGATATGAATAACGAATGGCTGGAAAGGCTCGGATAGGGAAAATAGAGCCGATACTGTCGAGCTTGCCTAGCAGAGGGGATGGAGTAAAGCTGCCAGCTTGAACTAAAGGGTTTCCTGCTGTACACATTTCTAATAAAATTCAGCAAAAGGTGTTGGTGAAATGAGAGTGCTTCCCACTATAGCGGGAGTACTCTTATTTGCATTGCTACATGTTTGGAAGGTTTGAAAAACATGTGACAGAACTAGGATTTTTGCCGTTCTCCATGGTTTCTTCACATTCTCTCATTACACTATTCAAAGGTAGGGAAAAGGAGGCATCGATGAAAAAAAAGAAGACGACTAATCATCCGTTCAGTTATTTTACTGACAATTACTGTAGCGATCGGTTACATGCTTTATACTAGTTCTATTTCGGAGCGTGATCCGGCTGTCAAAGTGGGTGAGCAAGCGCCTAACTTTGTATTAACTGATTTAAAAGGAAATGAAGTCGTTCTAGACGATTACAAAGGTCGCGGCGTGTTTTTGAATTTCTGGGGAACGTACTGTCCACCGTGTGAACGGGAGATGCCATATATGGAAAATCAATATGCAGTTTATAAGGATCAAGGAGTTGAGATTCTTGCGGTAAATGTGGGCGAGGCTGATCTGACAGTTGACCGGTTTGTGCAACGGCATCAGTTGACGTTCCCTATTCTGATGGATCAGCGACGTGAGGTGCTGCAGCTGTACGGAGTCATCCCTCTTCCGACGACCTTTTTAATCGATCCGGATGGAGTTATTATCAAAATTATTACAGGGGGGATGACAGAATCAGACATTGCTGACTATATGGAAAGTATTAAACCATAGGAGGGATGAAAATGGATGAACTTCGCTGTTCGTGTGGGCAGCAAAACCCTAAGGGCACCGTTTTATGCGCGGCATGTGGAAACCCTCTGGCGGAAAGCGATGACAAGCAAACGACGTTAAATATGCGTTACGAAGGGGCAGCAAGACGTTCCCAGACGTATAACAAAACGTTCATTGATTATATTTGGAATTTTTTCTCGTCTGTTAAGGTTGGCGTTTGGATCATCGTCATCTTACTTGCTGCCTCTTCCTTGGGAACGATTTTTCCACAGGAAATGTACATACCACCATCGGCCAACCCGGCAGAGTATTACGAAGACGAATACGGCGTACTCGGAAAAATCTATTACGAGCTCGGTTTCCATAACCTTTACAAATCGTGGTGGTATTTGCTACTGATGGCCGCCTTGACGGTATCGCTTATCATTGCTAGTGCGGATCGCTTTTTCCCACTATATCGTTCATTAAAAAATCAACGAGTGCAAAAGCATCTTCATTTTATGAAAAGGCAGCGGCTCGTGAGCGCATCAGAAATAAAGGGTGCAACTGCTTTTACGCAGGAAACGCTAATCGAGCAATTAAGGAAAAATAAATATAATGTCAAGAAAGATGGGAGCGCCATCCTCGCAGAAAAGGGGAGGTTTTCGAGGTGGGGACCATATGTGAATCATATTGGACTCATTCTTTTCTTGATTGGCGGCATGCTTCGCTTCTTTCCCGGGTTGTTTGTGGACGAATATTTGTGGATTCGCGAAGGAGAGACTGAGGTTATTCCAGGGACGAACGGGAAGTATTATTTGGAAAATCATCAGTTTTTAGTGGAAATGTACGATGAGGAACACGAAGTTTTCCGAGATGCTATTGAAAATGTCGGTGGAGTTGTCAAAACGTATGAAACGACGGCGACTTTATATATGAGTGATACCGAGCGTCCGGCAGGGGCGACTCCTGAGCTAAAAGAGTTAGATTCGTATCAAATTAGAGTAAACGATCCATTCAAATTTGATGGATTTGCCCTTTATCAGGTTGATTACAAGCTTCATGAATTCACCAAAATGGTATTTGCATTGGAGCACGATGAAAGCGGTGAAGAAATTGGCGAATTTACCGTCGATTTGATTCAACCGGAGAACGAATACGAATTGGAAAACAATTACACGGTTCGGTTGACAGACTATTTCCCCAATTTTTACGTAAATGACGATGGGATTCCTAGTACTCAAACGAGAATTCCTGATAACCCCGCCTTTATTTTTGAGGTAGACAGCCCGGAGCAGGAAGAAAACGAAGTTAGCTTTTTATCAATTGGTCAAAACTTTTCTCCTGAGAGCGATCGGTTGTACAAGATTAGTTTATCAGACTTGGAGACAAAGCACGTATCGCTTAACGGTTAGAAAGGATTATACGTTACCGGTTCTTATAGCCGGTGGTTTCATTTTTATGATCGGGTTAGTACAGGGAAGCTATTGGACGCATCGTAGAATTTGGGTATCACAGCAACAGGGTCAAGTCATTCTGGCAGCCCATACAAATAAAAACTGGTTTGGTTTGAAGCGAGAGGTAGCCGAAATAACCGCGGCTACAGGTCTTGAGCAACCTGTTGACAATAAGGGTGATACACTATCTTCCGAAGGAGAGGAGTCAGGAAATGGTTGAACTAAGCAGTAATTTGTTGCTCGTAGCTTTTTTTTATTTATATTCTTACTCTCATCATCTTTTCGATGACATTATACTTTGAAAACAAACAATTAAAGCAAAAAGCTAAGCAATGGGGTTGGAGCGGATTTGGCCTCGCGCTGATCGGTTTCTTGGCGCATTTAGGCTATTTCATTACAAGGTGGATGGCAGCAGGACATGCACCTGTAAGCAATATGTTCGAATATACAACGTTTCTTGGGTTGACGATTATTTTTGCGTTTCTTATCCTCTTTTTAATCTACAGGAAATCTGTTCTTGGTATTTTTACTATGCCTGTCGGAATTGCCATTATTGCATATGCCTCGGTATTCCCGAGCGACGTCACACCATTAATACCTGCCTTGCAAACATACTGGCTCCACATCCATGTCATTACGACAGCTATTGGGCAAGGGATATTAGGGATCGGTTTTGTCGCAGGTCTGATTTACTTAATTCGAGTCGTTGATCAAACGAGACGTTCGAAGCAAACGTTTTGGCTGGAGACGGTTATTTTTGCCATTACGTGTGCGGTTGGGATCGCGATTACCGTCGGCGTTTTCTCAATTAATCACTATTCAGTCACCTTTGACTGGGTCGATGAACTGGAAAACGAGACACAGCTTGAATATGAATTACCGGCAATTGTCGGTCCAAACGAAGGAGAACTGACCGTTGCTTCTCAAAACCGGTTCGGACCTCTATTTGAAGTACCGAAATGGATGAATGGAGTTGAAGCGCCACGAAAGCTCAATACGTTCCTATGGTCGATTTTATCCGGCAGCCTGCTTTACGTGTTGTTGCGAATTATTTTGCGGAAGCGAATCTCTGCAGCCATCCAGCCGGCTGTAAAAAAACGTCAGTCCTCAGCTATTTGATGAGATTAGCTACAGGGCAATTATTATCGGATTTCCTGTCTTTACGTTAGGTGGTCTCGTATTCGCGATGATATGGGCACAAGTAGCGTGGACACGGTTCTGGGGCTGGGATCCGAAAGAAGTGTGGGCATTGATTACCTTTCTTTTTTTATGCCGCCTACTTACACCTTCGGCTATCAAGAGGCTGGCATGGGAAGAAATCGGCTTGGCTGTTAGTTATCGCTTTGCCATCATTATGTTTAACCTATTATTTATTAATCTTGTCGTTGCTGGACTACATTCTTATGCGTAAAAAAAGGAGCATACCATGGATGATCTAACTGTCTGGTTAGCTTTCGGGGCGGGAGTGCTATCCTTTGTCTCTCCTTGTAATCTCCCGCTCTATCCCGCTTTTCTGTCCTATATTACAGGGCTGTCGTCAGATGAATTAAGGCAAAAAAATAAACGATTGTCTCTAACCGCGTTGCTGCATACGTTCATATTTATTCTCGGATTCTCAACGATTTTTATCGTACTTGGGATGTCAACATCGTTTATCGGTGAAGCTTTTATACAGTATAACAGTTTGATTCGGCAAATTGGAGCCATTGTAATCGTCGTATTCGGACTTGTGACGCTCGGTGTTCTCAAGCCTTCATTTCTAATGAAACTCGCAAGCTGCGATTGTCTAAAAGACCGGGAGGCTTTATCGGCACGTATGTGATTGGGTTAGCGTTTTCTGCAGGCTGGACTCCTTGTATTGGTCCAATACTGACGTCGGTCATTGCTTTAAGTATGACCAATCCTGGTTCGGGAATGCTGTATATGAGTTCGTACAGCGTCGGCTTTGCTATTCCTTTCTTTTTGATGACATTTTTCATTGGCAGCATGGGCCGACTGAAAAAAAATATATGAATCGATAACGAAGGTTGGCGGAGTGCTCATGGTGCTGTTGGCGTTATTTTGTATTTCGATTGGCTAACATTGATAACATCCTATCTAGTCAATCATGTGTTTGATGGATTTATGGGCTTTTAACAGCAAGCCGCGGCAACTTTCCTAAGAAGTTCCGTAGCCATAGAACTTTTTCGAATAGCTATTCCTCGTACGAAGGCGAATAAATTAGAGGCATACTTGATGCGGATTGACGGATTGAAGGGGTATCATTAATTCCACAAGGTGCTTTGAGCCTGTGTATACGAGATAGAGCACTGAATCTGATGTGTGTTTCAAAAGGCTAAAGCCGCCGCTCTAAAGCGATCGAAGAATCAAGTGGTGACTCCGTATCACCCGATTTTTCGATCGTTCGCGTTGCGGTAACATGTTCGCTACTCAGTGACCAGGATCGTCGTAATCATGCCGGCTGCTTGATGCCCTGGTAGGGTACATACTGCCTCAAAAAGGCCGGGTTCATTAAATACGAACGTGCGGCTGTCGGAGTGACCAGGTAACGCGTGGAGAGCGTCGTCTCTTCCTTTAATATTGAAATAATGTTCGTCAGTGCCCTGGTTGACTAAGTTAAACGTAACCTCATCATGGACGGAAACTTCAATCTGTTCAGAGCTAAATTGGTATTCACTAGCCGTAACCTGCACTTCTTGACGAGCAGTATGGGAGGAATGTGGCTTCGGATTCATGTCATGATTTTCAACAAAAGAATATCCATGAAGAAGAAAGAGAAAAAAAACAAACGACTAGAAAGTAAGGCAGTGGCTGAAAGAGGGAGCTGCTTCTTTTTTTTCACTTTATTAATTTCGACAGTTTGGAACAAATAAACGAAAAAGAAAATGCCGACTGCCAATAAACTCATGATTTGGATTAACTGGTTATGGTTTTCAGGCGAGATCATCACACCGAGCATCGTTCCCATCATTCCTCCCATGATCCCGGACATAAATCCATCTAATATTGCGATATATGAAAACGGAAAACCAGACAGGATACCGATCATTCCGGCAAATAGCATACTGAACATCGTGACCTCGAAAAATAAATCAGAATAAAGGATCGCAACTAATGTCCCGATACTTAGTCCAACGCTCATCCCGAGCGTCATTGCGATTGTCATTCCTGCCATGTTGGTTAACTGCTTTCGAAAAACATAAACTGAAATAATTAACCAAACGAGTAAAAAGGAAAAAGTAAGCACAAGAATGATTGGTTGCATCATATTCCTCATCCCCTTCTAAAAGGCTTTTCTCTCATAAGTATTAAAGGGAGCTGTTGAATATGTACAAGATATCGGGAATTTGAGTAGGTGCTAAAGCGCGAACAACCATAGGGCTCTATAATTTTCTAATGATTTGTTTATTTTTTGGATGAATCATAGGGGGAGGAGTGCGATATTAGGCTGGACGTATGAAGTAACTGCTCGATGCCTCAGCAAGGAAGGAGATCAACATTCCATTCACAATAACTATAAAAATCTATACGGATTATCATGTTGAGCTCAAAACATCAGATGATCCTTATATAATGGGATTTTAACGGACGTTGATCAAAACCATTTGACATGATAAGTCCCGGAGGACGTGGAAGAAGAGGAAGTGGGTCGGCAAATTGGCACAGGAGAAGACTCTGTCGCTTTCGGTGCCGCTTTTATCCACTTGGCGCTTATTGTCCTTATCTTTGTTTTCATACTATTACCCGGCTTATCCATACTACCCTTATAAAACATTAACGGCGAACACATCCTAAAAGGAAGGTGTTCGCTTTTTACAATTGCATCCAATATGGTGTATTATGGAATCAATTGAGTTCAAATCGGGTTAGCAAAAGGGCACGAACGGTTAGGGTGCGTACGGCTGCATCTCTAAATACTTCCATTTAAAGCTATCTTTCCTTTTATTTTTAGAGCCTGATCCCAACAGATTTATTAATGGCACGTCCGTTATGGTTGGAATAAAGTATGCTTTAACCCATATAAATAGGAATAAAAAATTGAATGTAAAATGGCACGTCATGTATGTTTTTACGTAAGAAACGAGCAATTATCCGTCAACGTATCATACGCTTTTTCGTTTAGAGCTTACCCTTGATTTCCCATCAATATTTATGGGGTAGCTTAGCCAAAATACTTATGGTAATGAACTAAAGGTGTTTGGGACTTTTAAAATATTGTAAGGAGAGCACAATGAAAATCAAATCATACTTCATTTCCATGTGGAATACGCTCGATCCGATTTATTTTTTCTTTTCTCGGTTACATTATCTTAGACAAACGGGAGAAGATGCTACTGTTTTTCGGGTAAGACAAATGCGCTATAAAGGTCGTATGGTGATTTTATCGGATGGCACAATCATTAAAAAGAACGATGTCCTTATAAAAATTCATTTACACAATGTCCGTTTACTAAAAGAGCTGCAAGTTATTGACAATGACTTGAGGCGAACTAAAATCCTTTATAGGAAAGTTAAAGAGTCGCTGCCTCAGCTAGCGTTATACGTTCAAAAAAAGTGGCCAGGAGATTAAAGGCGTTGTCGGTATTACGATGCTAAATAAGGGCTGCAAACGATTAGGCTTTGAGCCGTTTTCAATTTCCAGCCGCCCGTATAAATGGTTCAAACAGCTCACTCATTACCCGATATACCTCCTGTCAACGTCAAAATGGCCATCCAAGGATCGAAAAATTCCATCTCCTAAATATTTGTTTATGTCGAAGAAATATTTAATGAAGAATTATGGATTATAAATTCGAGTATTGTTGAGCTAGAATACAGGGGGAGGGTATGACCTGTCTAACCATCGCTCTGTTGCTTGGCGATTTATCATAACGCAAGTCTTGGCCTAAATCAGTCCACGAGCCTTCATGGGATTGACTGGGACATTCCAAAATGTGAAATGGGATACTGGTAATACAAAATATAGCGGAAATGGATAATGAACATTTTAAACAGGAGCTAGAAAACTATATTGAATACTATAACAAGAAACGGATGAAGGTAAAATTCAAAATGAGCCCGGTACAATACCGAACTCATTTTAAACAAGCTGCCTAATGAAATAACTGTGTCTAATTTTTAGGGATCGCTTCACGAAGGTGGGGCTTTTTTCCGATGTTCCAACTGGCACGAATGAGTTTTATGTTGGTTTCTTGGTCGATGTTTTTACTAGTAAAAGCAACACAGTAATGAGCGTGAAGGCAATCAGAGCCAGAAAAGGTATCGTTATAAATCCGAACAATTAATATATTGGATGTGACACGGGACCCTTCTGCACAAGGGGTAATCGGTGCAAAGGAGGGGACCTTTTGAACAAGATAATGGTACAGAGAAATGATTCCACCTATAATCGAAAGAGGGAGCACGTACCTCTTGATGTTGAAATCGCCACGATACGCAGCAATTCCTAGCACGACACAGAATGGATACATAACAATTCGTTGATACCAGCAGAGCTCACAGGGAACAAACTGGCGTATCTCGCTAAAGTACAAGCTTCCAAAGGTAGCTACTAACGAAACGAGCCATGCTAAATATAAGTAAATCTGGTTTTTAAAAGAATTACTCATCTATTCTTCCTCCAGCGCTTCCTCAATCACCTCTTTTATGTGCTCATAATCAAACGGATCATCGAGCATCGTTCCGTTAATGATAATACTTGGCGTTAAGGTGATATCGTATTCCTCAACGAGCTCCTGATCGGCAATAACATTGTCAGCATAAGTTTGATTGATCATATCGTTAGCCAATTGCTCCAGTTCGATCTCCTCGTCTGCAGCTATAGCAATGTCGATAAGCTTTTCTGGAGTTACCCAAGCATCATCGTGATTTTGGCTTGCCGGCTGTTGATTGAATATTTCCTTATGAAATGCCCAAAAAGAATCAGGATGCTCATTCCAGACCGATTCACTGGCCAATGCCGCCAATGCCGATTCTTCCCCGTGGAAAAGTGTATTAATATAAGCATAATTCACCTTATTCGAGTCGATATATTCCGCCTTCAATTGTGGAAAGATTGTTTCATCCCACACTTTGCACGCCGGGCACTTATAATCTCCGAATTCAACGATTGAAACGGGAGCATTCTTATCGCCTAAAAGCGGTTGTCCGCTCGTATTAGGATGGCTTTCAAATTGTATATCCTTACTCGTTTCATCCTCCCTGTTTCCGAAAAATACTATAGCACTTACAATAATGATGACAGCCAAAGTGGCCCAAACAAGCGCTTTCGTTAAGCGATTGCTATTAGAAGTCATACCTTTCACCTCATTTACTAAATCGTTCATTTTGTTACAGGAAAATGCTTCCTGATAGCGCAGCGAAGACAAGTTTAAAAACCGCTGACAGTAGTATAATAATAGAATGTGGAGAAACGATGAAGTTTTAATATTAGATTAGCTGGAAATATAGATCAACACGAAGACAAGGAATGACCAAAAAAAATTTTTATTTTTTTTGAAAAAGGGTTGATTTACCATAGGGGGGTATGGTAAATTATAAATACAAATCGATTTGTACACTTTTAAGGAGGGAATCAGTAATGGAACAAAAAACACTTAAAGTAAGCGGAATGTCTTGTGGACATTGCGTCAACTCAATTGAAGGTAATGTCAGCAAGCTCGATGGTGTCGAGGCTGTCAAGGTTCACTTATCCGAAGGTAAAGTAGACGTTTCATATGATTCAGCTAGTATAGAACTTGAAAAAAAATTGTTGCTGAGATTGAAGAACAAGGATATGAGATAGTGTCCTAAGGGTAAGGCGGGAGTTTAGAGGTCGTACTAATAGTTAGTACGATCTCATTTATCAAAAATTTTATACCCTACGCCAGTATAATATAGGAGTGTGAATGATGAGTCAATTGAAGGAAGCAAACTTTCAAATTACAGGTATGACTTGTGCAGCATGTGCTACAAAAATTGAAAAAGCGTTAAATAAAATCGATGGTGTTGAAGAAGCAAACGTTAATCTAGCTTTAGAAAAAGCAAAAATAACATTTGACCCTGCTCAAACGGAAAGTGAGCAATTTAAAAAAAAGGGTTGAATCGCTCGGTTATAAACTGGCTTCTGACAAAATTGAATTTGATATCTCTGGTATGACTTGTGCTGCTTGCGCGACGAAAATCGAGAAGCGCTTAAATAAGCTGGACGGAGTTTATACAGCCAATGTCAACTTTGCGCTGGAAAGCGTTAATGTCGAATTTGATGAAAGTACGATTAGCGCCACTAATATGGTTGAAGCGATCAAAAAGCTTGGATATGAGCTAATCGCTAAGCAAGAGGATGAGGCAAGGGTCGACCATAAAGAAAAAGAAATTGAAAAACAGTTAGGCAAATTTCTACTTTCAGCGATTCTGACACTTCCTTTGCTCTGGACGATGGTGTCCCATTTCGAATTTACGTCGTTCTTGTATTTACCAGACATGTTTATGAATCCTTGGTTTCAGTTGGCTTTAGCTACACCGGTCCAGTTTGTTGTTGGTGCTCAGTTCTACACAGGAGCATACAAAGCGTTGCGAAATAAGAGTGCCAATATGGATGTTCTCGTCGCTTTAGGAACAAGTGCTGCTTACTTCTACAGTATTTACTTAGGATACGAGTTTTTCACTGCAGGGGCAGTTGGAATGCCAGATCTGTATTTCGAAGCAGCTGCCGTCATTATTACATTAATCGTTTTAGGTAAATGGTTTGAAGTTCGAGCCAAAGGACGGACGAGTCAAGCAATTCAAAAGCTTTTAGGATTACAGGCGAAGACAGCAAGAATTGTTCGGGATGGAGAAGAAATCGAGCTGCCAATCGAAGAAGTGGTGGCCGGCGATACGGTCATTGTTAGGCCGGGTGAAAAGGTGCCGGTTGACGGAGAAATTATCGAAGGCCGTTCAGCCTCGACGAATCAATGATTACTGGCGAAAGTATTCCGATTGATAAAACAATTGGGGACGAGGTAATCGGTGCAACAATAAATAAAAACGGTGCATTAAAAGTAAAGGCAATGAAGGTTGGAAAAGATACTGCCCTATCGCAAATTGTAAAAGTTGTCGAGGAAGCACAAGGATCAAAAGCCGAAATCCAACGGATGGCGGACAAAGTATCAGGTATTTTTGTCCCGATTGTCGTATTGATTGCAATCGGAACGTTTCTAACATGGTTTTTCGTCGTCACGCCAGGTGATTTACGTGCAGCACTCATTCCGACAATTTCTATATTAGTTATCGCTTGCCCGTGTGCGCTAGGGCTGGCTACACCAACTTCAATCATGGCTGGGTCAGGTAGAGCAGCAGAAATCGGTGTATTGTTCAAAGGTGGAGAGCATCTCGAGAATACACAGACGATCGATACAGTCGTGCTTGATAAAACGGGAACGGTGACAAAAGGGGAACCAGAATTAACCGATGTTTCGTCCGTTAATGAGATGGATGAAGATGAGCTATTAAGGTTCGTCGGTTCAGCAGAGAAGAACTCTGAACATCCGCTTGCGATGGCGATTGTCGAAGGCGTGAAAGAGAAAGGATCCCACTTATCGATCCGGAACAGTTTGAAGCGATACCCGGACATGGTATAAAAGCAACAGTTGAAAACAAAGAAGTGTTAGTCGGAACGAGAAAATTAATGCGTAAATATGCGATTGACAGTGAACAAGCGCAAAGCTTAATGACTGGACTTGAAAACGAAGGAAAAACCGCGATGCTAATCGCTATCGATGGAACATTTGCTGGCGTCGTTGCCGTTGCCGATACTGTGAAGGAGACGTCGAAAGAGGCGATTAAGCGGATGAGGCAGCTTGGCTAGATGTCATTATGCTGACGGGTGACAATGAAAGAACGGCTGAGGCGATTGCTTCTCAAGTAGGCTTAACCACGTAATTGCTGAAGTCCTTCCCGAGCAAAAAAAGCGCCGAAATTGAGAAGCTACAGAAGCAAGGAAAAAAGGTTGCAATGGTTGGAGATGGCATCAATGATGCCCCTGCGTTAGCTGTAGCCGATATTGGCATGGCGATTGGAACTGGGACAGATGTGGCGATTGAAGCGGCAGATATTACGCTTATGCGCGGTGATTTAAACAGCGTTGCTGACGCGTTTAAAATGAGTAAGAAGACAATGCGAAACATTAAGCAAAACCTCTTCTTCGCATTCGTATATAACAGCCTGGGCATTCCGGTTGCCGCTATCGGCTTGCTAGCACCATGGGTAGCAGGTGCAGCGATGGCTTTCAGTTCGGTATCGGTTGTACTTAATGCCCTACGGTTACAAAGAGTCAAATTATCGAAATAGGAGGACGTGACGATGACTGGAAAAAAGGTTTGGGTTATTTCTGGATTGCTATACCTTGGAGTTGTTATTGCTGGATACAGTGTCATAACAGGAACGAATCCTTTGGAAAGTGGCGGCAATCACGGTGAACACGGAGAAGTAGAAAATGTCGACCATCTCGAACAGGATGATCATTAAAAAAACTGGGATTAACGAAATGTTTGACTGTTTATTCAGGATTTGGTTTTAGGTGGAAAGTTCAATTACTAATTGGAGCTTAGATGGGGATTGTCGCTCGAGGTTAAATCCCTATCTGATTCCACTTTTTGCTGAAGTATGGCAATAAGCGAAGTTATTTAGCTTTAACAAGCAAGTTCACATTGTATAGTACTTATTAAAAGGAGGGAGTGTCGATGCAAGTCGCTGTCAGAAAGACAATTCAACCTAACAAACAGCAACTTCTCAACCGGTTAAGCAAAATCGAAGGTCAAGTTCGTGGCGTTCACAAAATGCTTGAGAATGACCGATATTGTGTTGATATATTAAACCAAATCGCGGCTGTTCAATCAGCAATGAACAAAGTATCTTTAGCGGTAATGGAGGATCACGCTCAGCACTGTATCACGCGCGCAATGAAGAAGGATAGCGGCGGTGAGGCGATTGTCGAATTAATGGATGCGCTCAAGAGGTTCATGAAATAAATATAGGAAATTAGTAGAAACGTTTTTTTTGCCTAGTCGCATACCCTGATAGGTATGTGACTAGTATCATAAAATGGGGTGATTGCATGGAATTGGAAGGTGTCCAACATCATTTCTTACTTTGCAACGGTAAAACCTGCCTTAGAAACGGGGCAGAGGAAGTAACGAAAGCATTGAGGGATGAGATCAACAAACAACAGCTGACGAAAACAGTGCATACGTCTAGAACTCACTGTAACGGTCGGTGCAAAGACGCGTGTACAGTCGTCCAATACCCTGAGGGATACTGGTTTAAGCAAGTAAACCCGGAAATGGCGAGACAGCTAATCAGAAATATTAAAACGCCAAATCGGATCATTTCTCCCGCTTATGAATTTAAGGATGGAAGCTTCAAGCGAGTGTAGAAATTAAGTGCATGGGATCAGACAAAGTTAATGAACTTATTTCTTAGCTTTTCGGTACCAACCCGTCGTCACAAAATGACGTAACAAATGCTGTTGCTGTAACTAGACAGAAGATTAACCAGCCTAAGGATGCCATAAACAAATCCTCTCCTGGATAAGTCGGCTCTAGTGTTAAATTGTTATAGAGCCCAAAAACAAATAACAAAATGTATGAGGAGCTACCTGCAAAGGCCATCCTGAGTCGATATTTTTGCAGCTTCTGCCATCGTTGGCGAATAAATAACCAAAAGTATACACTCGCTCCGACCCTAACATGGGGAAATATGAGTGAATGTAATAAATATCGAAATAGGTTACAATTAAAAATAAGGAGAGAGTCAGGCCAAAAATCAGAGATTACCGAAAAATAAAAACAAGCTCCCACGAGTTGGCTTCAGCAGCCAATTTTCCAAACGAGTGGTTTGTCGTTTCACGGGAGGCTTACGGTAAATTAACCAGCCGAGTAAGAAGCCCAAAAGACTACCAACGATTAGCATATTACTAAAACTCATGAAGATTCCTCCTTTTTCCACTATATAGAATTTCTATGTATGAAGGCAAAAAAAAGAGGTTTACAATCCTCTAATTAAGCCCCGACGATAACCAATCCGCCAAAAAATAAAAAACGAAAGCGTACAGATGACACAAGCGCTAACAAATACAGTCGAATGCTGCAAAAAAAGTGAACCATTGATCGACCCAACTGCCTTGGAATAAAAGTAAGACTATGCCCATCAAAACAATATTTGGTACTAAAGCAAGGAGCGTATGCCGTATGGTTTTCTGTTGTTGAATCAAGCCATTTTTCTTTCCATAGCAATAACCTGTAAGCAACCATAGGGCTGAATAGAACCCTAATAGTAGCCATTTCAATTGAACCATCCCGCTCCAAATGCTCTCAATGAAAGGCAAGTGAAGTTCAACTCGAGCAAAAGCGATCAGCAACCCGCTGAAAATGAGAAGGCTGTTCACAAGACTGATAAAGAACGGCGCAAGAATTCGCTCGTCCCTGCAAAATAGTGCTGCGTACGCTTCAGGAGCTGGCATTAACTCTACGACTGCCTTCTTAGCATCTTCTTCTTTCGTTCCTTGCAGCATCTGCTCATACACTTGCTGCTCCATATTTTGACTAAGCTCAGCAATGATCTCCTCGACACGATGATGCTTATCATTGACGAGACTCATTTTTACCTCATATAGGTAGTCTTCTAATTTCATCATGACTCCCGCCCTAATACCCGATTGATCATACTGACAAAGATATTCCATTCCTGCGTTTTTTTCTTCGAGCAATTGTTTACCGTCGGCAGTTAATGTGTAATATTTTCGCCTTGGGCCGCGTTCTGGCTCCTTCCAATAGGAAGTGATAAAGCCTTAGCCTCAAGCTTGTGCAGGGCTGGATACAATGTTCCTTCCTTCATAGACAATTGTTTGTCCGACCTATTTTCCAATTCCTTGACTAGTTGATAGCCGTACATATCGGCTTCCTGGAGAACCTGCAGCACGAGCAAGGAGGTACTTCCTTTCACTAGCTCTCTATCAAAAGCGATGTTGATCACCTACCTAGAATTTCGATGTAAATAAATTTTAGCAAGTTTATACTTACAATACAAGAGTTTTTTTCATACTTAGAAAGGGAGGCCTAATTGCTACAGCTAATTGAAAATACATTAACTAAAATAAGGGCAGCTCAAAATCATTTTTGGAACGTTGTGTTTTATCCTTGGTATTACGTAAGAACGAGCTATATCATTGTCCAGAACATTCGTGTTTCCGAAGGTTACGTATATTTATCATAAATTGTTAATACCATTTAGAAAGAATTGAATTTATTGTGAGGAGAGGATTTACCTATGAATGGAGATGAGAATCGACGAAATCAAAATATGCAAATTGCACCGGAAGCGTTTATTGCCCGCTCGTTAGACGAAATCCGATTTTGGTCAAGGATTATGAAAGAGCACTCATTATTTCTTCGATTAGGGTTTAGGTGTGAGGATACGGAATTAATCGATGAAGCCAATCAATACTATCGCTTATTTGAAAATATTGAACAGCGATCTCACTCATTTACAAACCCCGATCCCGAACAAATTAGAAGGTTTAATTCGGAAGTACAGCAAGCAGCAACAGGGATATATGCTTTTAAGAGAAAAGTTTTAGGATTAATACTTACATGTCAGTTGCCTGGTGCAAATAACTTTCCCCTCTTGGTCGATCATATTAGCCGGGAAGCCAATTATTTTAGAAAACGACTCATCGAATTAAATGAAGGGAAATTACAGCCGCTTGCCGATGCAATTATTAAAGAAAATGTATTCTTCTTAAGGATAATGGCTGATCATGCGAAATTTATCGGGCATCTTCTTGATCCATCGGAAAGGAAGCTCGTCGATATTGCCAGAAACTTTAGCAATGATTTTGACCAGTTAGTTTATCAGGCGAAGGATCTCGAATCGATGAAGCCACAGTCAGAAACTGTTCCTCTTCTCGATCAATTTCTCGATGAAAATCGTGTATCCGTAGTATCCCTCCGCGATTTTAAGAAAACGGCTAGAGATTTAATTGAGGAATGTAAAATTAAGAGTATTATCCACCCCCTTCTAGCTGACCATGTGTTTCGTGAGGCAGAAAGGTTCCTCGCCATCATTGATATGTTTGAAGCTCATCTTACAAGTGAACCTCAGCCAAGGTAGCCAAAGTTTTTTTATAATTATGATGGTTTTTATAAGTTAGACCAAGAATTATAACGAATGATAGGAGGATTAACATGAACATTCCAGTTACTGGATTTATTTATTCCTCAGAGGACGGGGGCTTGCAGGAAGAACACTCTCATATTCTTTATTTGACTTCATGGAATGGTCGACCCGTTCATGTTCACGAATTTGCAGGAAGCACTTCTTTTAATGCGGGGCATTTCCATGAATATCGGGGAACGACGGAGCCCGCGCCGAGTGGGGTACCCCATAATCATCGTTATTTTACGTTCACATCGTTTAATGATGGTCATGAACATCGAATTGAAGGGGTAACAGGTCCTGCAATTCCAATTCAAGGGGGAGGACATTATCATGAGTTTAATGGAGTCACCACGATAGACGGCTCCCCTCCGCATGAGCATATGTATAGCGGCCGAACAGGAAATGAAATTTCATAGTCGACAACCGATGATGTATAGGAACATAACATCCAATTATCGTCGTGCCAAATGTAAAGGAAGAGTCACAAGGAAAGCCTGTGGTCGCATGCGTGATCACAGGCTTTTGATGGTGTGACGAATTAAGCCGCGCTTCCTACATCTCTCGCACCGAGAACCACCTCTAAATGCTCTTTGACTGGGAACCGATTTAATACAACAATACCCTCCATTTAGCGAAAGCTTCCTCATCTGTTCATTCGCTTTTTAATCGCTTTAGATGAAAAATTAAAAATTCACCTGCTACAACAATTTCTAAGTGTCCGGCGAATACTGCTTTTATATGGGGCGTCACTCGTTTAACAAAAGGGTTTGCTAATGCAAATTATTATTAGGATTTTAGAAGTACTTTTTTTCGAGCTTGGAAGCAATCGGATGAAACTAAGTGAATAATTTAATGAGGATGAAGCATAGTAAGTGTATATTGTGTTAAATCAAATGGTGAAGCGAGAGATATAGGATGAGGCTATTACTAAAAGTGTTCTTTATTGTAGTTTGCGTTTGCTTAATTGTAACGAATGGAGCTGAAGCATTAGTACGTGAGAGGCAAGAGTATGAAAAAACAGGGGGAGTTATTTGGGACGTAAAAACGGAGGATAAAGTCATTGCGCTAACATTTGATGATGGCCCACACCCTAAGTATACGGCTGAAATTCTCGATATTCTTGCAGAGAATGATGCGAAAGCGACGTTTTTGTTGTCGGTGCTCATGTGGAAAAATATCCAGATATCGTCAAAAGGGAAATCGAAGAAAATCACGAGATAGGGAACCACACCTTTAATCATATTTATGATGAAAACATTAACAGGATCACGCTCCTTAACGAGTTAGAGAAAACGAACGAAACGATATTAAAGACAGTAGGGTTTAAACCTCTGTTTTACCGTCCTGTCGGTGGATACTATAACGATGTCATCATTCATACGGCCTTTGAAAAAAAATTTAAAGGTTCTTCTTTGGTCTTGGCATCAGGATTCAAACGATTGGAAAAGACCCGGTGAACATAAGATTATTAATCATGTCCTCAATAATGTCAGGCCCGGAGATGTTGTCCTTTTCCATGATGGTGGGGGAGAACGAACTCAAACGGTAAAAGCTTTAAAGACGATTATACCAGCGCTGAAAGAAGAAGGCTTTGAGCTTGTAACCGTCTCAGAGCTAATAAGTCGTATCGCATACAAGTTGGATTAAGAAAAACCACTCGAGCAATGACTCAGAGTGGTCTAATTATTGTTTGAAGGGGTTATGCTTTTAAAAGCCTGAGCCCATTCAAAATAACGATTAGCGTACTTCCTTCATGGCCAATAACGCCGAGTGGCAACGACAAGCCTTGCGTAAAGTTTGCGGCAATTAGTAAAAGGATGATCGAGACGGAAAAGAACAAGTTTTGTTTAATAATACGATTCATCCGCTTCGATAAACGCAGAGATAGGCGGATTTTGTCGAGCTCACTTTTCATTAGCACCAGATCGGCGGTATCGATCGCGATGTCTGTTCCTGATCCCATGGCAATTCCGATATTTGCCTTCGCGAGAGCGGGGGCGTCGTTGACACCGTCTCCAACCATAATGACTGAATCATACTGCTCAGTCAATGCTTCAATGGCCGCTACCTTTTGCTCAGGTAAGCATTCGGAAATCCAGTCGTCAAGCCCGGCTTCTTTAGCGATAGAGGCAGCCGTTTCTTCGTGATCGCCAGTAATCATAATCGTTTTGAGTCCGGATTTTCTCAATTCTTGCATGACATTGGCCGCATGAGCACGAATTTGATCCTTGATGGCAAAGGCGCCCATAAATTTTTTTGCTTTTCGCTACATAGACAATCGTCTTCCCTGCCTTCTTCCAGCTCGATTCCATTTCCAAAAAGTGCTCAGGATAGGGACCCGCCAAAGTTTGTTTCATTAATGAAGCATTTCCGATGGTCCATTCTTCTCCGCGAATTTCGCTTTTCACACCGAGTCCTGTTATATCTTGTATGGAATCTAACAATGGAAGTTCGAGCTTTGACGTCGTTGTTATATAATGACATATTGCTTTCGCGAGCGGGTGATTCGATTGTTGCTCGATCGCCCCGACTGCTGTCAGCATCGCTTGCTCCTCATCCGTTTCATTAAGGTAAACATCAGTGACAGCCGGGCTTCCGTTTGTCACTGTACCCGTCTTGTCAAACGCAATCGCCTTTGCTTTCGACAGTTGCTCAAGATAAACGCCTCCTTTCATTAGTACACCGTTACGGGCTCCCGTCGAAATCGCGGAGAGCAGCGCTGGCATGATTGAGGCGACGACGGCGCAAGGAGAGGCGACGACGAGAAGTACCATTGCTCGATAAAACGTGTCTTGGAAATTCCAGTCTAAAAAAAAGTAAGGGATAATAAATGTCAGTGCAACAACAGCTAGTACGGTCAGTACGTATGGCCCTTCTATTTTTTCGATCCATTGCTGGGCAGGAGGCCGGTCTTGTTTGGCTTCTTGGACGAGTCGAATCATTTTCTGAAACAGCGAGTCTGCGTTAAGCTTAGTGACCTCAATCGTCATTGATCCTTTACCATTGACGGTCCCGTTAAAGACGGACTCCCCGGGTGCTTTGCTTACCGGAATAGCTTCTCCTGTCAAAGTGGCTTCATCCACCGCTGTTTCCCCAGTTAGCACAATACCATCCGCAGGAATAAACTCACCCGGTCGAACAAGAACATGATCGCCAATCTGCAAACGATCGACGGGCACCTTGCGGATGTGACCTTGCTTAGTTACGACATTTGCTTCTTCAGGAGCTAGGTTCATTAAAGCCGAAAGATCATTTTCGCTTTTTTGCAACGTGTACGTCTCCAGTGCGCCGCTTAAGGAAAAAAATAAAGATAAGCACAGCACCTTCACCCAGTGTCCGATCGCGGCCGCACCGATCGCAGCTAGAATCATTAATATCTCTACGTTTAAGGAGTGGTGACGGATGAGCTCAACGGCGCCTTCTTTCGCTTTGTAAAACCCTCCTACTAGGTAGGCCAGCACGTAAAAAGTCGCAGCTGTGGCATTCATTTCCCCTAAATCGAACAAATAACCGATGAACAAAAAGACTCCGCCACTAGTGCCATCAATAATTGACGATGCTCCCACAATGAAACGCTTGTCAGACGAGTTTGTAGTGAATTCAGAACCGCCATCTCCTTCCACTTCCTTTTTATTTTTACAAAAATAAGTTAAGAAAAATCTTCTAATTGAGAATTAGAATCGTCATCAATGCCCTTTTAAAGCACAAATTGCCGCCGCCCAAAGGCGACAGCAACAAGGAAGAGTCGCTATTCCATGGCTTTTGTGCAGCAATAACCATGGGAAACTGGCTCTTTCAAGTTAATTAACTCGTTATTCAGTAACTTTTTCCTTAATTATATTAATTATAATAATTATTTAATATAAAGTCAAAAAAAGATTTATTTAGGGACAATTACTATAAGAAAATATATGGTA
>BAXO01000067.1 GCA_001310555.1 Bacillus sp. JCM 19058 | reverse complement strand
ATTTTTTTTTATCGTAAACTTTGGACAGTAAACGTAACTGAGCAACTTTATTTTCGTTCAACAAACAGTCGAAGCCTCTTCTTCATCCTCTCTTTTTTTTCGTTCACTAGGGGGACGATCAACCATTTTAAATTTTTACTTTGACAGATAGAGTAATATGCGTTAAGATTACTCTATCAGATAGAATAGTGAATAGGGAGGGCCATAACAATCAGAAGTGATATTATTCGAGGGCATTTAGAGCCGATCATATTGCGCTTAATTTTAGAAAAAGATCGTTACGGTTATGAAATTTCAAAAGAAGTCAGCGATCGAACGAAGGACCGCTTTCAAATTAAAGAAGCTACATTGTACGCTGTTTTTCAAAGGATGGAAAGGAAAGAGCTCATTGATTCCTATTATGGAGATATAACCCACGGTGGAAAACGCAAGTATTATCGAATCACGACGTTAGGAAAAGCTTACTTGAAAGAAATGGTCCAAGAGTGGGAAGAAACAAAAGAGATTATTGATTTGTTTATGGAGGGATTGTAATTGAAAAAAATCAAAAAACACGTCGATGATTTATTCAAGGATGTTCCGGGGAGCGAGAAGAAGGAGATCATCAAACAAGAAATTACGGAAAACCTTGAGGAAAAAGTATTCGACTTAATGAAGCAAGGTAAGGAAGAGGAAGACGCGATTAATAAAGCAATCGTAGAATTTGGCGACATTGGGGAAATAAAAAAAAGAACTGGACGTTAGGCAGCCACAAAAAAAAGAAGAATAATTCTAAATTGAATCTTGGTTTTTCGCTATGGGGAAGTGGACTCATTATTGCATTGTGTGTGTTCATCAACCTATATTACTCACCGCAAACGATATGGTTTGTATATCCAATGTTCGGTGTATTGTGGTGGCCGTTGTCGATGTTTTTTTTACTGGTTGCGTACTAAATAAGGGGGGAGAGTTATGGATCGGCATCATATTGGATTTGCTGTAGCAGGCAGTGTACTAAGTATTATCTTCTTTATAGTCGTAAATCTCTTGACGAGTCCGGATTATTTGTGGTTTATTTATCCAGCCTTCGCGGTGATCATTTGGCCAGCGAGCGTGATTTTAATTTGGAGGGGCAAATATAAGTTACACGCTTTGTTTGGCAGTTTATTACTTATCGCATTTTTGAGTATCATTAACTTCCTTCATTCGCCGCATCATCCTTGGATTTTATATACGATTATTTTGATCATTTGGTGGCCTATTTCGGTATTTTGCGGAGAGAGAGCTAAGACAGTATCCTTTGCTCTTGTCGCAAGTATGTGCATTATTATGTATTATTCTCTGCTGAATATCATGATGCTGCATCAATATCCGTGGGCGATATATCCTGCATACGCTGTTCTTTGGTGGCCGCTCGCCTTACACTATGTTCGAAAAAAAGGACTTCTTCGGTCTTTCTGTTGCGGGCAGCCTGTTATCCATTCTATTTTTTATCGTCGTCAATGTCGTATCATCTCCAAATACAATTTGGGCGATCTATCCGATTTTCGCCATTTTATGGTGGCCGCTCAGTATGTATTATTACTATTTTAAAAAAAAGAAGCAGAAATTCTGAACGAACTAATTGATCAGCCTGACGGCTTTTAAGAAGGACTCGAAGGTGAAGACGAAGCTGATCGAATCGAAGGCGTTGCGACATTTAAACTGATTAAACAAATCTGTTTACTATATGATTAAGAAGGAAAGGACGAATAACGAAATGCGACATTTAAGAAAAGATATAGCTCCATATACTAAACCGAGTGTAATAGCAAGCATACGACAAATCGTAAACACGCTTGGACCATTTTTACTTCTCTGGTACTTCGCCTATCAAAGCTTAGCGATCTCTTATTGGCTTACGCTTGCTTTAGCCGTTTTCGCAGCTGGATTTGTTATCCGGACATTTATTATCTTTCATGATTGCTGCCACCACTCATTTTTTCATAATCGAAGGGCAAATGAAATTGTAGGTACGA
Source organism: Bacillus sp. JCM 19058 (assembly GCA_001310555.1). Next base: position 28,704 of record BAXO01000067.1, on the reverse strand, counting down.
TAACGGGCATTTTGACTTTCACACCTTATGAGAAATGGAGGAGGAGTCACTCGATGCACCATGCGACGAGCAGCAATTTAGATAAGCGTGGAACAGGAGATATTTGGATTTTAACAGTTGATGAATATGTATCAGCGTCGCTATGGAAGCGTATCACTTACCGGCTATACCGGAACCCATTCGTGATGTTCGTACTCGGCCCCTTTTACATTCTTCTCATTTCAAATCGATTCAACAAAAGGAATGCGAAAAGAAAGGAGCGCCTGAATACGTATATAACTAACGTTTCCATCGGGGCCTTGTCAGCCTTGTTGTGTTGGGCTATTGGCTGGCAAGCCTTTCTCATAATCCAAATACCGATATTTTATCTATCGGGAGCAGCCGGTATTTGGCTCTTTTATGTCCAACACCAGTTCGAAGATAGTTATTTTGAAAAAGAAGAGGACTGGGACTACGTTAAAGCGGCGTAGATGGAAGCTCGTACTATAAATTGCCTAAAGTTCTGCAATGGCTCACCGGAAATATTGGTTTTCACCATGTTCACCATTTAAGTCCAAAAGTACCAAACTATCATTTAGAAAGGGTCCATGATGGCATCCCCGCCTTACAGGCAGTGACGACCATTACAATCGCTTCTAGCTTGCAAGCGATGCGATTCCGGCTTTGGGATGAATATCACAAACGATTCGTAGGCTTTCACGAAATTAAACATTTGCTCGTCAAATCCGGAAGTTGAATGAAACAGATGTTATTATAGAAGAAACTCTCTAACTTTTTCGAGGGAAGGGTGGGAGAACAGCAACCCTATCGTTCAATGAAATGAACACACTAAGCACAGATTGCTTACTTGGTGTGTTCATTTACGTGAACAGGCTTTAGCCGAGTGCCGCATACAATTGCTCCTGCATCAAAACGGTGTCAATTGGGCAGTGTTCGGAATCGCGCCCGTATTGCCAGGCCCAAACGTTCGCACTACAGTTTGGACGACTCGGAAGGTAGCTTGGAATTCGGTTTTTTTGGCGTTGTGCCAGGCTCCGGTTCTGAGCTCCAAAATACAGCTTGATTCGCAACAAGCTCACTTCTTGCTGTAGCTTCACAGAACGCGGAGTTTAACGGACCTTGTTCTGGGTCCCCGTAAATACCCGGTCGATAGCTGCTTGAGTAAAAGGTTTCGACCCAGGCGATAAGCCAGTCAGCATCGACCGTAAAAAAAATTTTCAATGTTGGCAAATATAAAACTGCCTTCTCTCATATTTAATAATTTTGCTTGAAACATCGCATTCCGCGCCGATACTGTTCCGGCTCTTGAACCGATCGCTTCAGTAAAGTTATTATAAATAGGTAATATTTTTATACCACGTTCACGAATAAAACGAATTTCCTCAGCTGTTAGACCATCACTGACCCCCTCAATACGATGCAGATAACGTCCCCAAAAATCTGGCTGGCCATATGTGTTACGTACACATTCGTAAAGATTCTCAGTAACTGCTGCTGCGGAATCGACCCCCCAGTTAAGCGTAGTAGCCAACGATTATTCCCCCTTTCCTGTTTACTTTATGCGTATACGTAGTAAATGGGCACTAAAAGGCTATATACCTTTTGACTTCAGTCAATTAGCCAAGCTACTTAAGCCTTGCCATATACAATGCAGCTCGATGTTATGAGCGCGGCTCCATCAAGCAGGGCTTGGATTTTGCTTTTGTAAACGGAGAAGATAAATGAACGTACCACGGTTTTTATGAAAACGGCTGATGTTTACAGGAACTGACTTTTACAGTGCTTGTAAGCCTACATTTAAACTGATAAAATGAAGCAACAGGAGAATGTCCGAATTGAATGGACAGGTCGTTTAAAACGATGGATACCATCGCTAGTAAAAAAATCTTCATGAGCGCTCTTTTCTAGGGCGAGCTGAAAGAAGAGAGGAAGAATTTCGATGATAGGATTATTAAAAAAAAGTAATCGGGGATCCGAGCCAGCGGCAGCTTAAGAAAAATGAAAAATTAGTTGAACAAATTGAAGCGCTCGCGGACGAGATGAAAAAATCCTCAGATGACGATTTACGCCATAAAACAGAGCAGTTTAAACAACGTCTCGAAAAAGGAGAAACGTTAGATGACCTGTTGCCTGAAGCGTTCGCTGTCGCCAGAGAAGCTGCCACGAGAGTTGTGCAAGAGACGCCCTATCGTGTGCAAGTGCTAGGTGCGATTGCTTTGCATCAGGGAAATATAGCTGAAATGAAGACTGGTGAGGGAAAGACACTTGTTGGAACGATGGCTGTTTATTTGAATGCTTTATCCGGTAAAGGTGTACACATTGTGACCGTTAATAATTACCTTGCTCGCCGTGATATGGAAAATTATGGACGCATTTTTCAATTTCTCGGCTTGGCTGTTGGTTTAAACGAAACGGGCCTCTCAAAAGAGGAAAAACAAGAGGCATACAATGCAGATATAACGTATAGTACAAATAATGAACTCGGTTTTGATTATTTACGGGATAATATGGTGCTGTATAAAGAGCAAATGGTGCAGCGGCCGCTGCATTTTGCCTTAATTGATGAGGTCGATTCTATTTTAGTTGATGAAGCGAGAACCCCGTTAATTATTTCCGGCTCAGTCGAGCAGTCGACTCAGTTGTATCAGCAAGCGAATTCATTTATCCGAGTATTGAAAAAGGAAGAGGATTATACGCTTGATGAAAAAAAACGAAAAATGTTCAGCTGACAGAAGAGGGTGTTAATAAAGCAGAACGGGCCTTCGGCATCGAAAACCTGTTTGACCAAAAGCATGTCCAGCTCAATCATCATCTCAATCAATCCTTGAAGGCTTATGTAGTCATGCAGAAGGATACAGATTACGTCGTAGAAGATGGTGAGGTTGTCATCGTTGACCAGTTTACGGGGCGTTTAATGAAGGGGCGCCGTTACAGCGACGGTTTGCATCAGGCTATAGAGGCGAAGGAAGGACTGCAGGTGCAACGGGAAAGCATGACGCTTGCCTCGATTACATTTCAGAACTACTTCCGGATGTATCAGAAGCTTGCTGGTATGACAGGGACAGCAAAGACGGAAGAAGAAGAATTCCGAAATATTTATGGAATGGATGTTATGGCTATTCCGACGAATAAACTAATTGCACGTGACGATAAGGCGGACTTGATTTATAAGACGATGGATGCAAAATTCAAGGCGGTTATTAACGAAATTGAAGAGCTATACAAAAAGAAGCAGCCAGTGCTAGTCGGTACCGTCAGTGTAGAAACGTCAGAGCTCGTGTCAAAAATGCTGAACAAGCGCCGTGTCCCCCACCATGTCCTTAATGCGAAAAACCATGAGCGTGAGGCAGAAATTATTGAGAAGGCAGGGGAGCAGGGGTCGGTAACGATCGCGACAAACATGGCAGGCCGCGGGACGGATATTAAGCTCGGTGCAGGAGTCAAAGAGCTGGGAGGGCTTCACGTTCTCGGTACTGAACGTCACGAAAGCCGCCGAATTGATAATCAGCTGCGTGGACGTTCTGGTCGTCAAGGCGATCCGGGTTCTTCACAGTTTTATTTGTCGATGGAAGATGAGCTGATGCGTCGTTTCGGCTCTGACAATATGCGTTCGATGATGGAGCGCCTTGGCATGGAGGAGGATCAGCCGATCGAAAGTAAGCTTGTTTCACGCGCCGTTGAGACTGCCCAGAAGCGGTTGAAGGAAATAACTTTGATGCGCGGAAGCAAATTTTGCAATATGATGATGTTATGCGAGAGCAGCGCGAAATTATTTATAAGCAGCGGATGGAAGTACTCGCTTCAGATGATTTGCGTAAAATTGTAGAGAATATGATGCAGGCAGTGATCGAGCGCAACGTCAAGCTCTTTACCCCAGAAAGCGAAGTCCCAGAGGAATGGGATTTGCAGGCCATTGTTAATTACTTTAAAGCTAATCTTCTTAACGAGGATGATCTGGTGGAGAAGGAATTGAAGGGCAAGGATCCGGAAGAAATGATCGAGCTAATCACTGACAAAGTGAAGCAGAATTACAATGAGAAGGAGGAGCAGTTCACGCCAGAGCATATGCGTGAGTTTGAAAAGGTCATAATGCTCCGAACCGTTGATCGGAAATGGATGAATCATATTGACCAAATGGATCAGCTCCGACAAGGGATTCATCTTCGCGCTTACGGTCAAAACGATCCGCTGCGCGAATATCGGTTTGAAGGCTTCGAAATGTTTGAGCATATGATCGAATCGATTGAAGAAGAAGTTTCGATGTATATCATGAAAGCGCAAGTACAACAAAACCTTGAGCGACAAAAGGTAGCGGAAGGAAAAGCCGTCCAGCAAAGTGAGCAAGGCAAGGAAAAAAAGAAAAAGAAGCCAATCCGTAAAGGGGTGACCATTGGTCGGAACGATCCTTGCATTTGTGGCAGCGGCAAAAAGTATAAAAATTGTTGCGGCAAGAATGCATAACGGTTAACTAACGGTCGCCTGTATTGCAGAATAGAACGTAAAGGATGAGGAGTGAAGTAAATGGAATTAGTAGAAATTAAGCAGGAACTGAAAGTAATGGAAGAGCGACTCACAGACTTTAGGGGGTCTCTTTGACTTAGAGGAAAAGCAGGAACGAATCGCAGAACTAGAAGAGAAAATGGCTGATCCTGGGTTTTGGAACGATCAGGAGCACGCCCAGACGATTATTAATGAAGCGAATGCATTAAAGGAGCAAGTCAATACTTTTCTTGATTTGAGCTCGCATTATGAAGAGCTTGAAGTCTCGTATGAATTGGTCAGGGAAGAAGCAGATGACGAGCTGCTCAATGAGTTGGAGACGGGTGTGAATGAGCTTGGCCAAGCGTTAAATCGGTATGAGCTCCAGCTTTTGTTAAGTGAGCCATACGATAAAAATAATGCGATTCTTGAGCTGCATCCTGGCGCAGGTGGGACAGAGTCTCAAGACTGGGCTTCTATGCTGCTGCGTATGTATACGCGCTGGGCTGAGGATAAGAATTTCAAAGTGGAAACGATGGATTATTTAGCGGGGGATGAAGCGGGCGTTAAAAGCGTTACCTTGCTCATCAAAGGCCATAACGCTTACGGCTACTTAAAGGCAGAAAAAGGCGTTCATCGTCTCGTTCGGATTTCACCTTTCGATTCGTCGGGGCGTCGACATACATCATTTGTTTCATGTGAGGTCATGCCTGAGCTTGATGATAATGTAGAAATTGATATTTCGCCAGAAGATTTGAAAATCGACACGTATCGGGCGAGCGGGGCTGGTGGGCAGCATATAAATACAACCGATTCTGCCGTCCGAATCACTCACTTACCGACGAATACGGTCGTGACTTGTCAAAATGAACGGTCCCAAATTAAAAACCGTGAACAAGCGATGAAAATGATGAGAGCGAAGCTATACCAAATGAAAATCGAAGAGCAGCAACAAGAGCTTGCAGAGCTTCGCGGTGAACAAAAGGAGATTGGCTGGGGCAGTCAAATTCGTTCATATGTGTTCCACCCGTACAGTATGGTCAAGGATCACCGTACCAATTATGAGGTTGGCAATACAGGAGCGGTTATGGACGGCGAGCTAGATGGCTTTATCGATGCCTATCTGCGCTCATTTTTACATGCGGCCAACCAATGATTTTATATTAAGTTAAAGGCCTTCTTCCTCTTTGAAAGGGAGGCTTTTTTTTCGTTCAGGAAACTTGAGAAGTGGAGCTAGCAAACAGCTTTGAATAATTTCTAGACTTTTCACGAATGTTCTAAAAGAAGGCATTCTTAGACTGCTTTAAGCATTAGTTCGTTCTTGCCCGAAGTCAGCATTGGCTCACTGTTGATTCGTTCCAGCTTTAGGATAATGAATCGGAGGAGTTACCAAAGGGGAAACCTTTAACGAAATAGCCTGTCACCGAAGTAAAGCGTTAGCGGAGTCTCATTTACAACTATTCCTACGAATGCTATACTACGCACGGATTTAATTGAAAGTTGGAGGGGCATTCATGAGAAGAAAGAAGCGAAGTCGTTTGCCGAGAGGACGAAAGGCACAAGCCTTTATTGATTATTTTTATATACTGACAGGTTCAGCGTTAGTAGCGATTTCATTTAATTTGTTTTTATTACCAAATCGTATCGCTTCTGGCGGGGTGAGCGGAATTAGTACGATAGTCAATTATGTGATTGACATCGAACCTGCTTATACTCAGTGGGCCTTGAATATTCCTTTGTTTGTATTAGGAATTTTGCTGTTAGGCGGCTTTAAATACGGAGTTAAAACGCTTGTCGGGACTTTATTTCTGCCTTTGGTCGTCTTTTTAACGAAGGATTGGTCGGTTGGTTTTACTGATCCGTTGCTCGGCGCCTTGTTTGGCGGGATTGGAGTCGGTGCAGGATTAGGGACGGTTTTTCGCGCGAGCGCGAGTACAGGCGGGACAGATTTAGCAGCTCAAATCGTCCAGAAGTTTACTGGACTATCTTCAGACTGTGTGTCGCTTTATTGGACGGCTTAATAGTCTTGACATCTGCGGCTGTGTTTGGCCTTGAATTGGCACTCTATGCTTTGATCTCATTATTTGTGACTGGAAAGACGATTGATTTAGTGCAATTGGGGGTAGGCTATGAAAAGGTAGCCCTAATTATCTCCAGTCGGCAGGAAGAGGTAAGTCAAGGCATTTTGCGTGACGTCGATCGCGGCGTGACAAAGTTGCATGGATACGGCGGGTATACGAATAAAGAGCGCCCTGTTTTACTATGTGTCGTTAATCAATCAGAGGTCACAAAATTGAAACAAGTGGTTCGAACCGTTGATCCGCATGCATTTGTCGTTGTTACCAATGCCACAGAAGTACTTGGGGAAGGATTTCGATAGCCGCACTGGATGAAAATGGACTATACTAGCGTTGAAGGGATTTTTTATTCCAATTTAACATCGATAGGAGGCAATTCACTTGAAGAAATTTTTGCTTGCAATTGGGCTTGTCTTTGCCCTTACTGCATGTGGCGGTGGAACGACTGAACCAGAGCCAGATGTAGAAGCACCAGCGGATGAACCTACTGATGAAACTGCTGATGAAGAGGCTGCGTCCGGAGACTTCGATGTAACTGCTGCGGAAGAGACTTATCAAAAGAGCTGTATCGGCTGCCACGGTCAAAACCTGGAGGGAGTATCTGGACCTGCCTTAGAAAATAATGATTTGTCAGCCAGCGAAATCCTTACGATTCTCGAAAATGGAAGAGGATCCATGCCAGCGATGAATTTGCCGGAGGATGAAGCAGATAACATTGCTAAGTGGCTTGAAACACAATAGTTTTCTGCAAGAACCTATTCGCACAACGCGCGGATAGGTTTATTTTTATCCAGTAAACAAATGGGGCGAAGATGTCTGAAGCAAAGGCTGAGCGAAAATTAGCAGAGGAATGAATTCAATACTTTTTAATCCTGATTTATTTGCTATTTATTTAGACGTGCGTGGTTTGTCAACATTCAAACACTTAGGCTCGAAATGTGGATCAAAAGCTCTGTTCAGGTGAAAAGCGCCTTATTAAACCTTGCTGAAACGATTTCATTTTGGAGTGAATCTGTCAGAAAAGAAACATTTTATGGAATGGGTATTTTTAACTATACGATAGAAAGGGGCTCCTAGCATTAGCAGGGGCCTGCTTTCGTAAATAATATGAATTAATTTCCAGCCGTTGAAATGAAATTGTAATATAAAATCGCACTCATAATGTCGGATTCAATGATATAATGAATGGGCAAACCGACAAAAAAAGGTGAAATTAATCGCGAATTCAACAGGTTTCTTATACATAGCAAGATATTTGTAAAAAGCGTTCGGGATAAGCTGGGGAGAGAATGTGTGGCTTCAAGAATGGGACGCAAGGATGTGGTAAGTAAATGATTGAAATTAAAGATGTTTGGAAGACTTATTCGAACAATGTAAAAGCTGTTAATGGAATAACTTTGTCAATAAAAAAAGGGAGAATTTGTCTATATCGTTGGACCTAGTGGTGCGGGAAAATCAACCTTCATTAAAATGATTTACCGTGAGGAAAAACCAACAAAAGGCGAGATTATCGTCGACAATGTTAATTTTTCAAAAATGAAGGAACGTCATGTTCCTTTCGTTAGGCGGAAAATTGGTGTAGTTTTTCAGGATTTCAAGCTTTTACAAAGTAAGACGGTTTACGAAAATGTAGCATTTGCACTCGAAGTGATAGAAGAAAGCCGAGACGTAATGAAGCGAAAGGTAATGGACGTTTTGGAGATTGTTCAGTTAAAGAACAAGGCTCGTTCATTTCCCGGAGAGCTCTCAGGTGGTGAACAGCAGCGAGTCGCAATCGCGAGGGCAGTTGTCAACAGTCCGAACGTTTTAATTGCGGACGAGCCTACAGGAAACCTCGATCCAGATACAGCCTGGGGAATTATGGATGTATTGGACGATATAAATAATCGAGGCACAACGGTAATCATGGCTACCCATAATAAAGAAATTGTTAACACGATAAAAAAAACGGGTGATTGCCATTGAGGCTGGGCGGATCGTACGCGATGAAGTAAGGGGGAATTACGGCTATGAAACTTAGAACCCTTGGTAGGCACGTCAAAGAGGGCACAAAGAATCTTGGCCGAAACGGTTGGATGACCTTTGCTTCAATTAGTGCTGTAGCCATTATGCTATTTGTCGTCGGCTGCTTTCTCTTACTTATTTTGAATATGAACCATGTAGCATCATCGATAGAAGATGATGTCGAAATAAGGGTATACATCGAGTTGACGGCTACTCATGAACAGCAAGAACAACTAATGGAAGAAATCGAAGCGATTGATGATGTAGCCCAAGTTACTTTTTTTGAACAAGGATGAAGGGTTGGATCAGTTGATTGATAGTTTAGCAGAGGGTGGCGAAGTGTTTGAAACGATACGGGGCGAAGAAAATCCGTTAAATGATGCCTTTATCGTTACTGCGGCTAGCCCTCAACTGACAGAGCAAGTTGCGATCCAAATCGATCAGTTTGAATTTGTAGAGCGGACGAATTTTGGTAAGGAATGGGTCGAGCGCTTGTTTGATATTACCCAGCTTGCTCGCATCGTCGGTTTAGTATTAGTGCTCGGGATGATGTTTACAGCGATGTTTCTGATTGCGAATACTATTAAACTTACAATTATTGCTCGTAAACGTGAAATTCAGATTATGAAGCTGGTAGGAGCTACAAACGGCTTTATTCGCTGGCCGTTCTTTATTGAAGGAATACTCCTTGGAGTCGTCGGATCGTTGATTCCAATTCTCATAATTGGGTTCGGATATGGTTCATTACTCACTAACTATGGAAGTGATTTTGAAGTGAGATTCTTTGAATTACTACCATTATTCCCATATATGTGGCAAATCGCCGTGCTGTTAATTGCGATTGGTGCGTTTATCGGTGTATGGGGTAGTGTAATGTCAGTTCGCAAGTTTTTGAGAGTATAAAAACAAAATTAAAATTGAATTCGATGATTTAGGGACTTAATTGTTGAATGATTACAGGGAGGAATTAGTGAATGAGAAAAAAAAGTTGGGTTAGTAGCTGTGGCAACACTAGTGACAGCTAGTTCATTCGTCTGGCCTTCTTTTAGTGAACATGCTTTTGCTCATGAGGAACTGAAGGAAAAGATCTCAGGGGTCAAGGAAGAAAGAGACGCCAATAAAGAGCAAACTCGCAAAACAGAAGAAGAGCTGAACGCAGTGGCCGAGGAGCTAGACGAATTGAACGGGGAAATTCGTATCATCGATGAAAAGGCCTCGAAAACGAATCAGGATATTCGTGAAAAACAAGCTGAAATTGATGAAGTAAACGAAGAAATTGAAAAGCTCAAAGAGGAAATTGTCGTATTAGAAGAAAGAATTGCTGAACGGGATAAGCTTTTGAAGGAACGAGCTAAATCGATGTATCAATCCGGCGGGGGAGTCAACTATTTGGAGGTTGTGCTCGGTGCCAAGGATTTCGGAGACCTTCTCGATCGAGTGAACGCCCTATCAGTTATTGCTCAGCAGGATAGGAGCATTCTCGACAGTCACATTGCCGATCACGAGGAGTTAGAGCGAATTAAGGGCGAAGTAGAAGAAAAGCTTTCGATTCTCGAAAATCATTTGGCAGAGCTAGAAGCTTGAAAGCAGAGCTTGAAGAGCAACGTAAGGAAAAGGATCGGTTGCTCGCTTCAGCGGAAGAAAAAGAAGGCGACCTTAATGAAGATTTGGATATGCTTCACGACGAGGAAGAGATTTTACGTTCACAGGAAGCCGCATTAGAGCAGCAGCTTGCTGAATACGAAGCAGAACAAAAGCGCAAAGAGGAAGAGGAGAAGCGACGTCAGGAGGAAGAAGCACGGAAGCAAGCTGAGGCAGAAGCTGCTGCATCCGAGGCACGCGCTCAAAAGCAGGCAAGTGAGCCCACCCAAAGTGGACAAGCTGCAGGAGGCTCTCAAGCTCCATCGACACAAGAGCCTTCAAGAAGCAGCGGCGGGACACAGCATAGTAAACCGGAAGTGACGAATGCCGGCTTCATGCGTCCTGCAACCGGTTCGATTACGTCCCACTATGGACCAAGAGCTTCCTTCGGCGGCAGAATGCACCACGGAATCGATATCGGAAAGAACGGCCGGAGCGGTGATGTTCCGATAGTCGCAGTTCAGGATGGGCAAGTAACGACATCGCAGTATTCTGATAGCTATGGGAATTATGTCATTATTTCTCATTTGGTGGACGGACAGCAAATTTCAACATTATACGCTCATTTGGATCGATTAGATGTGTCTGCCGGTCAAAGTGTATCAAAAGGACAACAGCTTGGCCTAATGGGTAATACTGGCCGCTCCTATGGGGCGCACCTTCATTTTGAAGTTCACGTAGGTGGCTGGAATGGACAAAAATCCAACTCAGTCGACCCAATGAAATATATACCGTAACTAAAAAAAATCAAAGGGTTAGTCCTTCAGTCAGACATCTAACTGAAGGACTAACCTTTTTGTCATTTATTGGAAATCGAAACTGCCAATCTCACTGTATCCGCTTGTTTTTTTGATGACTGATATCTCCTGCTTTACTTCCTAAAATCCTTTGTCTAAAATGATGGAAAAGGCGTAAACATATTTGGTACAAGCCATTCATATGTTAACATAGAACTAACAATTATTTAGCAATGTTCAAAAAGTGAATGCTTCTCCCTTTTTTGGGTAACATAAGCTAATTCGCATTGAGTCGCGTAAAGGCGCAGTGACGACTGGATCAATTGAAGTGGGAGTGTTGTGTATGAGCAGCAAACGATGGCTGTTACTCGCAGGATTGTTAATTGTATTAGGTGCGGGAGCCCTATACATGATAGATTCTGTATCGGATGATGGATTACGGGAAGTGGCTTCAACGGTTAATGATCATGCCTCAGGTGAGACGGCTGAATTGACAGATGAAGACGCGTTGGAAAAATTTACAAAAGCGATGAAAATTATTGAGGAGCAGTATGTCGAGGAAGTCGATAGCGAACAGCTGTTAGAAGGAGCTATCGAAGGGATGCTGAATACGCTAAATGATCCGTATTCAGTTTATATGGATCCAGATACGGCAAACCAATTCATGGAATCACTTGGATCTCATTTTGAAGGAATTGGAGCCGAAGTTAGCATGACCGATGGAAAGGTAACAATTGTTGCACCGTTCCGTGAGTCGCCGGCAGAACGGGCAGGATTGCAACCTAACGACAAAATAATAAAAATCGATGGAGAATCGATCGATGGATTGTCTTTGTACGAAGCCGTTCTGCAAATTAGAGGAGAAAAAGGGACGACTGTCAACTTGACGATTGAACGCCCAGGCCTTAATGATTTGCTGGAGATCAAGGTAGAGCGGGACGAGATTCCGATCGAAACGGTTCGTCATTCCACGATTGAAGAAGAAGGACAAACGCTTGGATTAATTGAGCTCACATCTTTTTCGCAGGACACGGCAAAGGATTTTGAGACTGCTCTGGCGGAGCTTGAAGAACAAAACATCGATGGTCTGTTAATTGATGTACGTGGTAACCCGGGTGGTTATTTGGATAGTGTTGAAGATATTGGAAAGCTAATTATTCCTGGTGGAGAACCTATTGTTCAGATTGAGAATCGGCAAGGAGAAAAAAAATTCGTCACGTCTCAAATTTGAAAGAGCCGAAGCCGTACCCGATCGTTGGACTTACTGACCGCGCTAGTGCATCAGCCTCCGAGATTCTTGCGGGAGCCTTAATAGAGGCAGGAGGGTATGATGTTGTCGGCGAAACTACATTTGGAAAAGGCACCGTTCAGCAGACTATTCCGATGGGTGACGGAAGTGAATTAAAGCTATCATTGTTTAAGTGGTTAACTTCCGGCGGGAATGATATCAATGGTGAGGGAGTTAAACCGACGTTGGAAGTGCTGCAGCCCGACTTTTTCTACACGGCTCCTTTGACTATTGAAGAACCGCTGAAACAGGATATGATGGGAGAACAAATTAAAAGTGCTCAATTAATGCTAGAAGGACTCGGTTATGAGCCGAAGCGAGAAGACGGTTATTTTGATGAGCAGACTGAGCAAGTTGTTCGTGCGTATCAATCAGACAATCACTTAGAGGTCACCGGCGAAATTGACGAGGAAACTGCTTCGATGATTCAGCAGCAAATTGTGGATATTGTCCGCGGTGGTACTCAGGATCAGCAACTGAAGGAAGCGGTAAAACTAATTGTGGAGCAAGCACAAGGATCTGACGAGGGCAAATAAAGGTCTTTGGCAATTTCCCCTATCCTTCATCGAGTGACACTGTTTGAGATGGTAATGCTTGCTGTTTAAGGTAAAAGGAATAAAGGAATTCGGCAAAGTATGTCGAAATACTGTAAGTACATCTGTTGATAGCAATAGGTGTACTTTTCTATTCATTGGTGGCAAGTGGTACACAGGATTTTAATTATAAACAGATAGCGATATTCCGATGGGTACATCGTAATGATTTCCTTTTATTACTATTAAAAATAGCTTTACAATGATAGGATAGACGCTAATTCTATGGTATCTTAAAATGAGAAAGCATGTTGTTTGGAGGCGTGTTGGCGATGACACTTGAAATAATTAAAAGCGTACTTATAATGGTTGGCAGTTTTCTAGCTCATCCGCTACTGTATATCGGTTTGCTTGTCCTTTTCTTGCTTGCCGGCCGAAGGGTGAAAATAGAGCGTGAATCGTTCCATACACGAGTTTATGGGATTATGGCGGATTATATCGTGCCGTTTTGGCCCGCAGTTATTGCCGGACTACTCGTATCAATTATTACGTTAGCTTTTGGAATCGTTGTTACGCTCCCTGTCTTAATTTTATTTTGTGCTGTTTATTTATTGTTCGTTTTAACGACTCAAGTTCGCTGGATGTCACCGTCCTATGCGCTCGGCTTTGCGATTATCATCTTGGCGATGGGGCCGCTTATTCAGGATGCTGGGAGCATTGCTGATTTCTACACAGAGGTATCAGCTGTCCCATTAGCTTATATCGCTGCTTTGTTGGCTCTACTTGTGATCGCGGAAGGCTTTTTAATTAGACGAAAAGGCCATTTACACACATCACCGCGGATTGAGAAAAGTAAGCGTGGCAAGTGGATAGGACTACATCAAGCTAAACGCCTTTGGATCCTTCCCGTTGTTTTGCTCATACCAGAAGGAGTCGTTCCGACATTTGACTTCTGGCCCGTGTTATCTTTAGGAGAAATGAGCGTTCAGCCGTTAATCCTGCCATTTTTTATAGGGTATCAGCAAACGATTCGCACTTCATTACCACATATTCGGACTCAGGCGATGGGGATGCGAGTTTTATTGCTAGGGATCGTCCTACTGTTGACGGCGGTAGGAAGCTACTTCTACCCGTTTTTAGCGGTTGTTGTTGCCGTTGTAGCCATTTTGGGACGCGAGCTGCTATGCTATTAGCCGAGCTACATGACCGCGGCCAACACCCTTACTTTTCTGCGCAAACAGAAGGGTGCACAGTATTAGGGGTTTTACCAAATAGTCCCGCAGAAAAAATGGACATTAAAATTGGCGAAACGATTGTTAAAGTCAATGGAGTTAAAGTTAATGATGAGACAGGGTTCTATCATGCACTGCAAATGAACTCCGCATTTTGCAAACTGGATGTTCTTAATAGCGATGGCGAGGTTCGCTTTGCCCAAGGCGCTCTCTACGATGGAAATCACCATCAACTTGGTGTCCTGCTCGTGAAAACTGATGTAGAGCTGCAAAATTCAGTTGTATAGTAGAATATGAAGAGAGTCGAGCAATCGGCTCTTTTTTTAGGATAAAAAACCTTTGTTGAACTAAAATATGGAGGTTCGGAAAGTGGAAAAATGGGAACGATGGATATCAGAATTTATTTTAAAAATGTATCCGTCTTTTGGGACGTTCAGAAGGGGAAGGTTGCTCTTCAGCAAGCTGGTATAGTTTACCGGCATTACTGTTCAAAGTTGACTTATCCTTGTCAATCGTATTATTATCGATTGATGTAACATACGTTCGTTTTTTTGTCACTGATTCATGAAATTATGCTATACTATAAACAGATCGTAAGTTCGTAATTAACATTTCTGAAAAGCAGAAGGAGGCCTATTCCTTTGGAGAATTCGTTTGAACTAGTATCGACATACCGTCCGCAAGGAGACCAGCCAGGTGCGGTTGCTAAGCTTGTTGAGGGCCTGCAGCGTGGCGAAAGGCATCAGACGCTGCTTGGGGCAACGGGGACGGGTAAGACATTTACGATGTCAAATGTCATTCAGCAAGTGAACAAGCCGACTTTGGTAATGGCCCATAACAAAACTCTTGCCGGCCAGCTTTATAGCGAGTTTAAGGAGTACTTTCCAAATAATGCGGTCGAATACTTTGTCAGCTATTATGATTATTATCAGCCGGAAGCGTATGTTCCGCATTCAGATACGTATATTGAAAAGGATGCCAGTATAAATGATGAGATCGACAAGCTTCGCCATTCAGCGACTAGCTCTTTGTTTGAACGTAATGATGTTATTATCGTCGCAAGTGTTTCTTGTATTTATGGGCTAGGTTCTCCTGAAGAATACCGCGATCTCGTACTTTCTCTCAGAGTTGGTATAGAGATGGAGCGAAACGATTTGCTGCGCCATTTGGTAGATATCCAATACGATCGCAACGATGTCAATTTCACCCGTGGAACCTTTCGCGTCCGTGGAGATGTTGTCGAAATATTTCCGGCTTCACGAGATGAGCAGTGCATTCGAGTTGAATTTTTCGGTGATGAGATTGAACGAATGACCGAGGTCGATGCACTGACGGGGGAAATTAAAGGAGATCGCAAGCATGTCGCGATTTACCCAGCTTCCCACTTTGTTACTCGCGAAGAAAAAAATGAAGCTGGCGATTAAAAATATCGAGACAGAGCTAGACGTACAATTGAAGGAAATGAAAGAGCAAGGAAAGCTTCTTGAAGCGCAAAGGTTGGAGCAACGAACTCGATATGATATCGAGATGATGAGTGAAATGGGCTTTTGCTCAGGCATCGAAAACTATTCGCGGCATTTAACATTAAGGGAAGCCGGGGCTACGCCGTATACGCTAATCGATTTCTTCCCGGACGACTTTCTGATTATTATGGACGAATCTCACGTATCGGTTCCGCAGGTTCGCGCAATGTTTAATGGCGATAGGGCAAGAAAGGAAGTCTTGGTTAATCATGGATTCCGCTTACCTTCAGCGCTCGACAATCGTCCGCTTAAGTTTGAGGAATTTGAGCAAAAAAATCAATCAAGTTGTCTTCGTATCGGCAACGCCAGGTCCATATGAGATCGAGCATACCGATGAAATGATCGAACAAATTATACGTCCGACCGGGTTGCTCGACCCGATGGTTGATGTTCGTCCGATTGAAGGGCAAATCGATGATTTAATCGGAGAAATTCGTATGAGAACCGAGAAGAATGAGCGGGTCCTCATAACAACATTAACGAAGAAAATGTCTGAGGATTTAACAGATTATTTAAAGGAAATCGGAATAAAGGTCCGTTACTTACATTCTGAAATCAAGACGTTAGAGCGAATCGAGATCATTCGTCAGCTCCGAATGGGGACATTCGATGTGCTAGTCGGAATTAACCTTCTGCGGGAAGGGCTTGACATTCCGGAGGTTTCATTAGTAGCGATACTCGATGCCGATAAAGAGGGCTTTTTGCGTGCCGAACGCTCCCTGATTCAAACAATTGGACGGGCAGCAAGAAACAGTAACGGCCATGTCATAATGTATGCTGATAAACGGACAAAATCAATGGAAATTGCACTTGAAGAAACGAAGCGACGCCGAACGATTCAACAGGCATATAATGTAAAGCACGGTATTACTCCACAAACGATCAAGAAAAAAAATTCCTGAATTAATCCAAGCGACTTATGTTTCAGAGGATGAGAACGAGTACGCTTCCGCTGCACCGAAAGGAAAAATGAGTAAACAGGATAAGGCAGCAATGATCGGGCGAATGGAGATAGAAATGAAGGAAGCCGCGAAGGAGCTCAACTTCGAAAGAGCTGCGGAGCTGCGCGACCTACTTTTAGAACTGAAAGCGGAAGGGTGACCCGGATGGCATTAGAATCGATTATAGTAAAAGGTGCGCGTTCACACAATTTAAAAAAATGTCGATGTCGTGATTCCGCGTGACAAGCTAGTTGTACTGACTGGTTTATCAGGATCAGGCAAATCATCGTTGGCGTTCGATACGATCTATGCAGAAGGTCAACGGCGTTATGTCGAGTCGTTGTCCGCTTATGCACGTCAATTTCTCGGGCAAATGGACAAGCCTGATGTCGATGCGATCGAAGGCTTATCACCAGCGATTTCCATCGATCAAAAAACGACGAGTAAAAACCCACGTTCGACGGTAGGTACGGTGACGGAAATTCACGATTACTTGCGGCTACTCTTTGCCAGAATTGGCCGGCCCGTTTGTCCGAAGCATGGGATAGAAATTGTTTCTCAAACGATACAGCAAATGGTCGATCGGATTCTCGAATACCCGGAGCGAACAAAATTACAAATTCTTGCCCCGATTGTCTCAGGACGTAAAGGTACTCATGTCAAGGTACTTGAAGATATTAAAAAGCAAGGATTTGTGCGGGTTCGTGTTGATGGTGAAATGCGGGAAGTGGCGGAAGAGATCAGTCTCGAAAAAAACAAAAAACATAATCTAGAAGTTGTCATTGACCGTGTCGTCGTTAAAGAAGGGTTCATACGAGGCTAGCCGACTCGCTTGAAACGGCGTTAAATCTTGCTGAAGGTCGCGTCATCGTCGATGTTATTGGTGAGGAAGAGCTATTGTTTAACCAGCACCACGCTTGCCCGGAATGCGGATTTTCAATTCCGGAGCTGGAGCCGCGGATGTTTTCGTTTAATAGCCCGTTCGGTGCTTGCCCTACCTGCGATGGTCTAGGTTCAAGGCTCGAGGTCGATCTCGATTTGGTTCTACCCGATAAAACAAAGTCATTGCGTGAGCATGCGATCGCGCCATGGGAGCCAACGAGCTCACAATACTATCCACAGCTGCTTCTGGCTGTTTGCGATCATTATGGAATCGACCCTGATATTCCGGTTGAGCAGCTTCATGACAAGCAGCTCGACAAAATTTTATATGGTAGTGGCAAGGAGCAAGTTTATTTTCGATATGAAAATGAATTTGGACAAGTTAGAGAAAATCGTATCCAGTTTGAAGGGGTCATCCGGAACGTTTCGAGACGATACCATGAAACAAGCTCAGACTACATCCGCGAACAATTGACGGCGTATATGGCGCAAAAACCATGTCAGACCTGTAAAGGCTATCGTTTAAAAAAAAGAAGCATTAGCTGTATTAATCGACGGGAAGCATATCGGCGAGGTTAGCTTGTTTTCTGTCAAGGATGCTAAAGATTATTTTGATGAGTTGAAGTTGACAGAGAAGGAACAAGCAATCGCCCGGCTCATTTTGAAGGAAATTTCAGATCGGCTCGGCTTTTTAATCAACGTCGGTCTCGATTACTTGTCATTGAGTCGTGCTTCGGGTACATTGTCAGGCGGTGAAGCTCAGAGGATCCGTTTGGCGACACAAATCGGTTCTTCGCTGATGGGCGTGCTGTACATTTTGGACGAACCGTCCATTGGGCTGCACCAACGTGATAATGACCGCCTGATTGAAACGCTCGAACATATGAGGGATCTTGGGAATACGTTAATTGTGGTGGAGCATGACGAAGATACGATGCTTGCGGCTGACTATATCATCGATATTGGCCCTGGAGCAGGTGTACACGGGGGAGAAGTAAGTGCGATAGGAACTCCGGATGAAATTATGGACAATGAGGCTTCGTTAACGGGTCAATATTTATCCGGAAAAAGGTTTATTCCGCTCCCAGCTGAGCGAAGACAATCGAATGGTCGTTCATTTACAATTAATCAGGCCTCAGAAAACAATTTGAAAAAGCTTACTGTCACTTTCCCACTCGGTGTGTTCATGGCAGTAACCGGTGTATCCGGCTCAGGGAAAAGTACATTAATCAATGGAATTCTTTATAAGGAATTGGCACAAAAGCTGCACCGTGCTAAGGACAAGCCTGGTACGCATAAAGGAATTACTGGAATCGAGGAGATAGATAAGGTCATTGATATCGATCAATCGCCAATCGGGCGAACACCTCGTTCAAATCCGGCGACATATACAGGAGTATTTGACGATATTCGTGATGTATTTGCGCTGACAAACGAAGCGAAGGTACGCGGATACAAAAAAGGACGCTTCAGCTTTAATGTGAAAGGTGGCCGCTGCGAGGCGTGCCGCGGTGATGGGATAATTAAAATTGAAATGCACTTCCTTCCCGATGTGTACGTGCCTTGTGAGGTTTGTCACGGAAAACGCTACAATCGTGAAACGCTTGAGATTAAATATAAAGGGAAGACGATCGCGGACGTACTCGAAATGACAGTTGAGGAGAGCACGGAGTTCTTTGCCAATATCCCGAAAATAAAGCGGAAGGTTCAAACGCTAGTCGATGTTGGTCTTGGTTATATTCGGCTTGGCCAGCCGGCGACCACTCTTTCAGGTGGAGAGGCCCAGCGAGTAAAGCTTGCTTCGCAGCTGCATAAACGTCCGACTGGAAAAACGTTGTACATTCTTGACGAGCCGACGACCGGACTCCATGTCGACGATATTGATCGCCTGCTTCAAGTATTGCATCGGCTTGTTGATAATGGGGATACTGTACTTGTTATTGAGCATAATCTTGATGTAATTAAGACAGTGGATTATATTATTGACCTAGGACCAGAGGGCGGAGACAAAGGGGGAACGATTGTCGCCACCGGGACACCTGAGCAAGTAGCAGAGGTGCAGCAGTCCTACACGGGGCGTTATTTGAAGCCGGTCTTGGAGCGAGAGCGTGCTCGTATGGATCGTTTAATCGAAGAAAAACAATTGCAAAAAAAATTAATGGCAAAAATGAAACATTTTACTTACCTATTACGTAATACACTATTGAAAGGATGTTCAAAAAAAAGTCGCTAAAATAGCTCATGCATATGTTGGGAGCGGAGAGAAATCAACCGTTAGGATGACGATTTTTTTCCAATGAATAGTCGAAGCGGCTGAAGTCGTGCCTCGTCACGGCTTACATACGTGAAGGGTCGAGAGCCACGATCGGATGTTTACGGCAGCTTTTGCACAAGCTCCTTTTCGCAAAAGCTGCAGAGCCTCTTCTTAGCCTATGCAGGCTTAGGTATAGCCCGCTTTTGAACAGACAGAGGATAATGGGATAAAAGGAGGAGTTAAAAGCAATGGAAGAACGTAAGATGATTTTAAAAATGATCGAAGACGGCAAGATCACTGCAGAAGAGGGAATTAAGCTACTGGAGGCGATGGAAAAAGAGGAACCTGCCTCACAAAAGGTGCAGAAGGGAGCAGAAGGATCGCTTTCAACTGAAGTGGACTGGGAAAAAGGAAACGACTATCGTAACCACCGCAGAGAAGAAGAACCTGCCTCTAGCAAGTTAACGAGCTTTTTTTTGAAAGTGCCGTGCAAAAGATTAAAGATTTTGACCTTGATTTCAATTTCGGACATTCAATCGATTTTGATCATATTTTCCAGCACCGTGATTTAACACCTGCATCCCTTGATATAGCATTTGAGAATGGTTCGATTACATTGGAGCCTTGGGATGAGCAAGATATAAGGGTTGAATGCCAGGCGCGAGTTTATCGGGCAAAAGACACGGAAGAAGCAAGGAAAATCTTTTTAGAGGAAACCACGTTCCGCGTTAGTGAGCATAAGCTGTTGTTTCATACAAAGGTGAAGTCAATCAAGGTCCAGGCAACTGTGTATATACCGAAAAAAGCCTACGATCTGGTGAAGCTTTACTCGTTTAACGGGCAAATAAAAGGAAACAATATAAAGGCAGACACTTTGGATGTCAATACGTTGAATGGTGCGCTTCGCTTTGATGGTGTTACGGCGAAAAAGGTGCTGGCAGAATCGGTAAATGGTGTGATCGAATATCGTAATTTAAACGTCGACATAATCGATGCAAAAACCGTCAATGGAGATGTTACCCTTATCGGTCAGGCGCAGGACACTGATGCGGAAACCGTTAATGGATCGATTCGCTACGAACTGACTGAATTAAATGAATCCGGTTATGCGGACTTAAAGGCGGCAACGGGAAGCATTAACCTGTTTATTCCGTCTAGTATACGAGTCGAAGGGAAATTAAAGACGAATGTAGGTGGTATTTCGATCGGACTCGCACAGCACGAGGTGTTGGAGGAAAAGAAAGAGTTTGTTCAAAAAAAGCCTAAGCTTCGTCGGAAATCAAGAGGCGTCGCCGCGCGTTAAAGTAAATGCCGTCGCAAATACGGGATCGATTCACGTCAAAAAGGGAGAATAGTTTTTCAACAACTGAAGGCGAATGGTGCAAAACGCTATAGAAAGTGGGGGAATTAGATGAGAAAGCTATATCGTACACAATACGATCGTAAAATTGCTGGTGTATGTGGTGGGCTTGCAAGTATATGAACTTGGATCCAACAGTTGTACGGATTGCTTCAGTCGTTTTATTTTTTATAACAACAGGCTTCCCGGTAATCCTCGGTTATATTATTGCGACAATGGTTATCCCGAATGAAGAGGATGTGGGCCGAGGATGAGATGGATTCTTGGGCTCGTTTTGAACGCAGCGTTACTATTGCTGCTTTCATCCTTTTTATCAGGCTTTTATTTATCAGGCTTTGTCGCCGCACTGATCGCCAGTTTGATTTTATCGATTGTGAATACGATAGTCAAACCGGTTCTTGTCGTGCTGACGCTGCCGATCACATTTTTGACACTAGGTTTGTTTTTGTTTGTCATTAACGGGTTAACACTTATGCTAACATCGGCATTAATGGGAAGTTCATTTGCCATCGACGGGATTGCTGTTGCGATTCTAGCGGCAATCGTCATATCGTTAGGGCAAACGTTCATTATTAATCCGATAAAAAGAGGGTAAGCCCCTTTTTACAAGTATTAAAATTGTAGAAAAATGACTTCGCATATAAATATACAATCTTTTCATATAGCGAACGGGCTTGAAGGAATCAAGCCGTTTTTATATGGAATTGGATAGCATTACTTATTTAATTTTTCAAAAAAAATAACTTATAACTACAAAAAGTATTCCTAGAACTAAAGCCGTAACATTCCAAAAAACATACATATCAGGAAATACAGAAATTATAGATGCTAACACTTCCGTATTATTAAAATCCATTTGACTAACCATTATTGCTGAAATTAAATATTTACTTATATAAAGAAGAGCAGATATTAAAATCAATAACTTCCCTAACTGAAATAACACGCTATTCACCACCTTTACTTTAGCTTATAAAAATGTATCTTTTTAGTAAAGGAAGCAATCTTCTCATATTTTATTCCTTTCTTTTTATTTTTTTTAGCTTACGAAGATGATATCTTAACGTCCGGCCATTGATCCGGCGGCGGTAATGGTTCTGATGAGAGACAACACAACCAGCGCAGCAGATCGATTAATAAAATGTTCCTATTTACAAGTAAAATGCTAAAAAAAGGATGCTTCTGTAATTACAACCTTACAGTAAAACGAGAATGAGAAGGTTCACAAACGAATTGGCAGCACAGGAATAAAAATAATTCTCCTCGTTGCATGCAGTGCTGTCGTATCGATCATGAACTGCCAGATTGTATTAAACAAGTGGTGGTGCGGTCCACTGAACTGCTCGTTGCTCCGGCAGATCATACAAAGCTTAGACGCTGGAGAGCGTGGTTTCATAATGCGCCAGTTATTGGGAAGGCGCTCTTCGTTGCACATACGTTGACAAAAGTAATGGAATGCTTTAAACCTAGTAATAATTATTGTCGTTATTCATTCACCATAAGAAAGGAGTTCGTGTCTATGGTTCCTTCTTTTGCCGACTCAACCTATCATCCTAAATCCATTCGCTCCCCGGGGCCAGGTGTCACTGTGATCGGGGTACTGATGGCTCTTTGGTGCATCGCGTTTGCGGTGGTCAATATCGTCTTCGAGGCCACTGATCATTTCGCTGGGGGTCCGTTAGCTGAGTACTCGGCGGGACTTACGGTGATGAACTGGCTGGTCGTTGGTTTTAAAGTATTGGGTGCGGTTGTGGCATTGTTGACCGTTGTGAACATTCCCAAACTTCAGAAACCGGCCCTCGTGACCGTGTTGGTTTGGGGAGCTTTCGCTACTCTCGGCTTATATGCCTTGGGTAGTGTGACGCAGGCGGTGGGCATGCTCTTCGGGGTTGCGGGCACAGTCGACCAAATCGATCTGGCAGGCGTTGTCTACGTGTTTATGTTCCTGTTGGCCGCGGCAGGCTATGGTTTCCTAGCTATCTCATACTCGCGGCGTTACGGCACACGAAGAGTTTTCGCCATCCTTGGAGTGGTCGGCGCACCCGTGGTGCTTGGTTTGATCCTGATAGTTGTCCCGTTGCTATTGGTTACTCTCGGACTCATGCCCGCATACTGATGACTCATTAGCTAGGGCAATACCAGTGAAGCTGTTTAGACAACAAGACAGAACTTGATCGACCGCATATTATCTTAATACAAAGGACATGAAAAGGGGTATGGATATCACGCTACAAGAAGAATCGATGATTAGGGCTTTCCGTGAAACTGGATTACCTCCTTTATTTGTGCTCATTCGAGTTAAAAATGATATTGCGAATGACATTGGAAATGTGGAAGAAAGCTTAAGAGATGACATCGTCAAGGGATTAGAAAAACATATCAAACCGCTTTGGGAAGAATATCATAAGGGAAAGAAGTCGCAAACTAAGGGAACCTAAATTAGTGGTACTAACCACCGTAGCTGAACAATAAATAAATTTATAGTGACGAATCTGAATATTCACACGGAACTTCGAGCTATTTTGATACAAGTTTTCTTTCATACAGAATTTGCAAATCGTGCGAAGCGGAACTCGACCGTGGCGAACGCTTTGTTATTGAATCTAACACAATCCTAATATGCTAGATTCGACTTTGGCACCATTAAACCCTTGATACAAAGGGTTTAATGGTGGTTTTTAGGACAGCTATTTGGGGTAATGCCAGCGTAGCTAATCCCACCCGCTCATAGATTTGCTTTTATTTCCATCTTACAACCCATATTATGTTTTTACGGGTATTTTCTCCTCAACTGGTTGAGGGATGTGCTGTAAATCAATGATCTAATTTTAATATGCCTAGTAAGGTATGAACTTAGCATAACAAGGGAAATCGTCTTGGAAATGTGCTTAACGTTGTTCCTCAAGCAGTCAGATTTAACCCTTGTCCAATCCTGACGCGCCACCTGAAAGGGGTCTTTTCCTAAAGATAGATTAATAGTTAGACTTGTAATTTCTAAACGTCTGCCCTCTCCATAAAATGGTAAGTGCAATAATTAAACCAACAATAGAAAAGGACAAAATAACTTGTTGAACATCAATATCCCATGACACAAATAATGTGACACTTGCATAGGCAAGCGGATCAAACCCGTTCATAGCCAAGAAAACAATACTCATGACCCTCCCCATAATACGAGGATCCGTATCTTCTTGTGCTGAAGAAAAGAATGGAATTGAAACAAATGTCATGGTAATTCCAATTAAGAACGCTAATGCTGTTAAAATATATAAATTAGGAATTTGACTAAATGCTATAGCGACGATTAATGTTGAGATTAATCCAGCAATCGAAGTTAATCCTCTACGTCGTATTTTCACTAGACCGATTATTGCTGTACTTACCAGCATCCCTATCCCTAAAGCCGCATCAATGTAACTAAGATTAATAGGTGTCCCTCCGTACGTTTCCACTAAAATAGGGATGGCAATCGATATCGCTCCGAAGGCAAAGAAGTTTAACGTAATTAATATTAGAATACCTGTCGTTAAAAATTTACTGGCTTTTACATAAGAAAACCCTTCTATCAGATCTTTAAGCGGTGTCTGTTTAAATGTATTGTCTACGGGACCTTCCTTTAAGAAAGGCGGGAACATAAAAAAAGGCAGATAATAGCACAATCATAGCCGAGACTAAATATCCAGCTGTGACGCCAGCGAATTCCATGACACTTCCAGCGACCACAGGTCCAATAACAATACCAATTTGCCCTAATCCCTGCATGATCGCATTTGCTTGTTTTATTTGGTTTTTCTGTACCATTTTTGGAATGAGGGATGTTCCAGCAGGTCCAGAAAACGCATCTAATGTTCCAAAGCAGAATCCCAAAATGATCAAGTATACAAACGTTAATTGATTAGCATTGTTCAATAGAAATATGATAACAAGTAGAATCCCTTGAATTGAACTCGTACTGAACATAATGGTCGTCTTCTTAAATTTATCAGCGAGCACTCCACCAAATGCCATCATGAGAATACGTGGTACAGTAATGGCAATGAGTATAATGCCTAGTGAGCTAGCAGAACCTAAATCAGAAATGACAAACCAAGTTGTAGTCATGAAAAACATGGTAAAACCAATCATCGCCAAAAAAACCTCCAACAAATAGAAAGATAAAAGGGCGATTTCTAAATAAAGATTGATGTTGTTCCATTTATAACCTTCCTCTCGAGTTCAATATAAAACTAATCATAGATTGTGACGTAATGTCGTAAGCAAACCTTTTCTAATATGAAAAATAGCCAGGTTAAGTTATGTTCATTTATATATTGATTGTGACGTTACGTAACAGGATATAATTCAGGAAAGGAGGTCTTAACATGGAAGTAACAATTGGCCAGTTTGCAAAGTTAGTTGGCTCAACGGTGAGAACACTACGGTATTACGACAAAATCGGTCTACTTATCCCAAGAAAATATAATAAAAATGGTCGAAAAATATATACACGATTAGAATGGGAGCTCTTTCAGCAAATCATGATTTTAAAACATTTTGGTTTATCTTTAAATGAAATAAAAGAACAACTGACTAATCAGAAGTTAAAAAATCGGGAGTTATTACTTGTACAAAAGCAGTTAATTGAGAAAAAACAAGCAGAGTTAAACGATATGTTAGAAGTAATTACAAGAATGGAGCGGCTGTACAACGTTGAAGGTATTTCCGAGGAGGAATTACATGAATTCACCTTTATTATGCTTGATTTATTTAGACGGGAAAAAAATTCAAATGCAAGCAATAGAAAATCATTTTAAGGCAGACGAGCAGCTCATGAAAGAGATAAATTTACTGAATGATCCAGAATTTAAAGAGAAATTAGATAGAGAAACTTTATTATTTATTCAAGCCATTAGAAATGTAATACAGTTTAAGGACTCGACAAGCAGAAAAAAAGTACAGGAAATACTAAAAAAAATGGATAACTTATTTCCAGCGAGTAGAAGCTTTTTAAACCTTACTGAGGATGATCATTTTTTTTGCCAAGCACTATCACGAATTTAATAATTATTTTCCTGAAGACTTAGCTGAATACATTTTTAAAGAAATGAAAACTTTTTATGATGATAAACAAAATAAAGTGAAGGATTGTAATAATGAGGATAAAATGGGCAACTGAGAAGTCATTGACTATCAACAGCCTTTGTTAAACTAACAGAAGCTTTAGTTCAATAAGAACAAAGTTTCGTTCTTCAATTAAAGGGAGCTTTAATGAGATAAATAAAGTCTAATTTGTAAGCTAAAAAAAGAAGGGGATTCTATGAATGGTTGATTCAGAAAAGGAATTTGACCACAATCGAGAGTTTGACGCATGATCTAGATAAGAAATGGCATATAGTAAAAATGATTGCCCGTGCTGGAACACGGACAGTCATCCAAATACATCTGCTTCTAGTAAGCGATCACTGTTACGAGTAACCATCCTATTCAGCTTTGGCGGCTTAGGGAGTGGCTAATTTTTTTTATACAAATATTTATGTTAATGTTTACTTACTTCGTTCATTTATGGAGGTTTACGATGAAATTAGCTCGATTCATTGGATTTTTTTGGTGGGTTAGCAATAGCATTAGGGTTGTTTTTTTCATGACGTCTATGCATATTCCCCTATGATTGGTTACATAATAGGGGTAGTCTCCTTTTTGATTGCTGCTATAATTGCTACTTCAAAAAAAAGATCAAAACCGTCAAGTAAAGGAATTAGAAAATACGAGGTATAAAAAGCTTCCCCGCTTGAAATAGTGGAGAAGCTTTTTATACCTCGCTTGCATTGATGTCAATAACTTATGCGTTAAAAACAATTTAGGTCAGGTTCATTTTTGTTTACTAATTGGTTCTTTTACAGATCTTTTTCCAAAAGATATATTGTCTTCGAACGAAGCAGTCTTTCCATGACAGTTCAATGATGGGCTTAATTCCATTTATTGGACAGACGGTACCAATGGATGCTACCTCGGTTGATTCAGAAAAGGAGTTTGACCACAATCGGAACCCCGAGTATACAATCTTGCATTCCATTCGACACTAATTTTGAAAGTGATGAACATATCATTTTCTCCCGATTGAACATTGGTTATTTTTTTAGAATACGAAACTAACACAATGCTATTGTGTAAAATCCATTTGAAATTTGTTTGAAACACAATTAGTTGAAAATATACTATTCATTCTTCAACTAAAGCTCTCTAAAGGGTCACGTCAGGAAAATCAGGTTTTAAACGTTAAGGAAGCCCCAATATTAAACAAGCCAGTTCCTCAGTATTCATTGAGGAATTAGCTTGTTTTCACAATCTTAATTCTGGTGCAATTCTCATTAACCGGAAGTTACTTCTGCACTATCTGAATAAGGTTCCCGCACGTATCGTCGAAGACAGCTATTGTGACTTCGCCCATTTCTGTCGGCTCCATGGTGAACGTCACGCCTTTTTCCATTAATCGTTTGTACTCTTTACGAATATCTGTAACGCCAAACATTGTTGCTGGGATGCCTTCAGCAAATATCTTCTTTTGATACTCTTTGGCAGCTGGGTGGTCATTCGGTTCGAGCAAAAGCTCCGTCCCATCCTGATCATCGGGGGAAACAAGCGTTATCCACCTGAATTCTCCGGCGGGAACGTCCTCCTTTTTTACAAACCCCAGTTTTTCTGAATAAAACTCAAGTGCCTTGTCTTGATCTTGAACGAATATACTAGTAACAATGATTTTCATATTATTTTTGCCTCCTTTGATATTTGCGATGTATGGTGCTCTGCTAACAATCTGGCTTCGCGCAGAGAAACCCATATTCGTCATAAGTTTTAAAAAAAATTACTCTATCCATCCTTTCAGCAAGTTTTTAAGTGGTTCGTTGTTGAACATAATTACTCGATATTTCCCCTTTCGTTTTGATTTAATGAGCCCTGCCTCTTCCAACACAGATAGATGTTTTGCTATCGCCTGCCGCGAAATAGTGAGGCCGTGATTCATAATGAGACGTGCCGTAAGTTCATACAACGTCAGCTCGTTGCGTTCAGATAGTTCGTCTAAAATAAGCCGCCGAGTCGAGTCTCCAAGTGCTTTGAATATAGCTTCTTTGTCGCATTTCATATAATTATTATAGGCAACTATATAGTTGCTTGTCAAGCTACGCAATTATATAGTTGCATAAAAAGATCATGCAATCTTAGTCATCGACAACATATGTTCACTCATTCAGATATTAATTGAGATTAGAAAAGAAAGGTTTATCTTGATTAAACGGCGTTTCACACCGCCACATGCCGCGGAGAATGAATATGGAATCATTAAATATACTAGCGCTAGATCATACTTGGTAGCGCTATAATTCCTTCGCTTTTCGGTCGAGCTATACTATCGTATAAAAAGAAATCGAAGGCGAAATGAAATGTTTGGACTAAAAACGTGCTAAAATGGAAAGCGTAGATTTTATCGTGCAGACGAAAAAAAACACCGGGTCATGGACGAATAACGTTTTTTGTTAAGAGATACAATCCTTTTCATCACGTACGGCAAGGGCCATGAAAAAAATGGAGGTAGCAAATGGGTAAAGTAAATGCAAATGACTTACTTGAGCGGTTTCAGTTCGAACTGCTAGCCGGAGAAGAAGGAATCTATCGCCCAATTACGACGAGCGACATATCAAGGCCAGGGATCGAAATGGCTGGCTTTTTTTTACTTATTATCCGGCAAAGCGTTTACAGCTTATCGGCCGAACGGAG
>BAXO01000066.1 GCA_001310555.1 Bacillus sp. JCM 19058 | reverse complement strand
TCCAGTCACTCCGGTCGGCCCAGTTACCCCTGGCGCTCCAGTGGCTCCCGTTACTCCTGGTACTCCAGTCACTCCGGTCGGCCCAGTTACTCCTGGTGCTCCAGTTACTCCAGTCGCTCCGGTCGCTCCAGTCACTCCAGGGGTTCCAGGCGCTCCAGTCGGGCCGGTCACTCCCGGTGCTCCGGTTGGGCCGGTTACTCCTGGCTCTCCGATGGCTGTTAGCATAGAGATATCATCTACAATAACTGGTGCAGTAGCAGGCGTCGGCAAAGCATTGACTAGAAGCAGAGCCTGCGTCGCATTTACAGGTACGGGTGTCGTTGTTTGATAAACCTCCAGCCAAGTTTGATTTCCAACAGTAGGCAAGTTATTGATTGCAAGACTTGTGATCAACCCATATTCGATGAAATTAAATTGGCTGTCATAGTAAATCACAGCAATTGTCACAGGTGGTGCCCGAAGACCGCCTTCTTTAGCTAAAGAAACGAAAACTTCAAAGTTTTCACCTGGAGATACATCGACCCTTTGCTGGATAAATCCTCCATTGGATAGACGAACTGCAAAAAATCCAGAATGTTTGAATAAAGTAGTTATCGCCGCATTAAATGGAACGAACGGGAAAAGTAAACCAGATTCAAATCCTCCATTTACGATTCGGTTGTTAATCATTTTCTCCCCCCTCTCACTAGTAACTTGCTCCGCTTCCTCTAGAAAACGGAGCTGCTATATCTTATGAAAGTGAGACGAGGTTGCAAGCTTCATCCACCTAGTTTTTCTCAAAAAAAGGATACTACCTATTAAAAAAAACCTTCCGTTTAGTAGACCGAGTCACTAGAATTCTAGGGCTGAACAATTTCAACTAATGGAGGACCTTTAACTGGAAAAATAGCTGCTAACGCCATTTGTCTTACCATCGTTTCACCCGGCAATTCAAGAGTAAGCTGCTCATTTTTCTGAAGCAGTGAGCGAAGTCGATGACCATCAGAGAAACCACCTCTAGAGCCGTGTACCAATAACCAATAGTAAAGGGCTTCAGCTATATTACCGAGTAAGATTTGTTTCTCCTTTTCTGAATAAACAGCAGAAGTGACATCATTGAGGTTGAATATTAGCTTTTCTTCAAGCGCGAGCATATGCGCTACTCCAGGATTCAAAAGCGCTCCTTCCCCAATTCGATTTAATGCCGCCCGAGTCATACTGAAAGGAGGGAAAAGCATGGCTGAAGAAGTGAGATGGTTGTAGGCTCCTGTGATGTTCATCACATAACTCCCTAAAAAATGTGGTGCCATTTCATAGATCGCCTGAAATTGGTGAGTCTGGTTAACGATCGTAACGTCTGCCCTATGATTCTCTAAGCTAGTAAAATAAATTTGAACTGCGGCAGGATCCAGAGCTACTTTTGCTGAACAGAACAGGATCGTTTTACCCTGAGCCAGGCTTCCTCCCAATGCGAATGCCATGCCTTCAGCCAATGGTTCCGTTGTAAATAGATACGGAGCGTTCCATTTTTTTTAAAATAGGTTCGACGGTTTCTTTTTGCCCGCTAACGACAGCGATGACTTCAGCCTGTGCTCGGTTGGCATTCATAAGGATTGTGTCAAGGTTCGCTACAAATTCCGGAGAAACGGCGATAACCATCGAGCGCTCTCTTGCTGCTACGGCTGCTTTCCACGATTGTTTGAGCAAGGGCGAAAGATCACTTAAACGAAAGAAAGATCGCTCATCAGTTAAATAGCCTAAACGAGAGCCGTGCTGTTTAAACAAGTATTGAAATGCTTCCAGCGTATCTCCGTGCATCCGCTGATAAGCTTCAGGCATCACTTCTCCAGCCTTTTTCACATGATTATCTCGAAGCTTATTCATGCGCAGTACATCAATATTTGTAGGTACCGATATTTGGAGCTGCTGATCCACACTTATCGCGTTGGCCAGCAACGGATTGGCCAATGTTCCCTTTTTGATAAGTCCGAGCGCGCGAGCACTGAACGCGTGAGGGATCGATAAAACATTCTCAACCTTTAAATCTGGTCGACGTTGAAGCTGATTTAATAAATAGCGATCGGCTGCTGTTACATCTGGAATCGGGTGCTTCGTAACCCAGTCGACGGAATTAATCGCGACATCCTTACCGAGTTCAATCTCTCTAATTAAAGGAAGCAGCTCTCTGGCCGGAATGACGATATCAGCATCAGTAAATAAATAAATATCGGCCTCCGCTTGCATTGCTCCTAGCGCCCTTCCCAAGTCGTTCCCTAAAGGGAGCGGATAGGATAAAACCGTCGCACCCTTTGAATGTGCAATCGATTCTGTTTGATCCGTTGAGCCATTACTTACAACGATAAGCGAATCCGGCTGAAGCCGCTTTAACTGATCAAGTACCCCGCCGATTGTTGAAACTTCATTCATAGCTGGCACGATAATTGACAGTTTTTTTGCTTCGATTCCGAATAAGCGGCTTCGGAAGAGTAGGAGGCAATACTTTCCTTCCGTTGTTTCGCGAATGATTAAATGAGTTTTTCCATTCCTGAGCCGTTTGTTTTTTTTCTTTGTCTGAATGTATTTGACATCCTGTTTCTCACCAACTTTCTTTGTTTTCATGAATAAACCGCTTCGTTCTTTCATATGAATGGGTTACAGAAGCTACTTTTTTTTCGGAGGTGCACCGGGTGATGAATAAACAAAAACAACTTCTTTCCATTCGAAGCTTACACCAATTCAATTGCAACAAAAGCTCATACACACCCAAGCAGAGCTAGCCAAGTACAAATCTCAGGTTAAACGATACGAAAATGATTACTATTACGGGTTAATTGATACTTTACAGGCCGAAAATAGTCGCTTAACAGAGCAATTAATTAATTTGGAAGCTGTCCAAAATGACTATAAAACATTATTCAACGAAAAGAATGCACTGCAATTAACCGTTGACGAGCTGCAAAAGGAGCTGAAAGCTGTTCGCGACAAATTCCGGAAAGAAAAGTATACGTGGGATTCAACCTGTGAAAATTTTACCAAAGAGAAAAAAAAGCTTGAGAAAACGATACGACAGCTACAAAAAAAAGACGAATGAAAATGAAGAAATCGAAGCCCCCGCAGCAAACGAGAGCGCTCATTCGAGCTGGTTTGTTAGAAATTTAGAAGAACAGGAAAAAGACCAGTCCTAGAACTGTTTCCGCGAGGACTGGTCCCTTTTATGATCCGCACTGTTTTTTTAAACCAATCAATTGTCCTCTCCAGCCCTTCTTCTAGCCTAATTTGAGAAGAGTAGGCGAGAATTTGTTCCATCTTTTCAATATGAGGTTCTCGCTCCTTCATATCTTCATAGCCTGTTCCATATGCTTCTTCATACGGAACATACTGAATCTCTGAGCGTGCTTCGGTAAGCTGAATAATGAGACGAGCCAACTCATCGATCGTAATCGTATGCCGACTGCCGATATTTATAATCTGGCCATCAGCTCGTGGTGATAAGGACCTTTTTGTTGCTTCGACAGTATCTGAAACATACGTAAAGCAACGGCTCTGCTTTCCGTCACCGAAAACTTGAAGCGGCTTGGCTTGCAAAGCTGCTTTTATGAATATCGGGATGACCCCTCCGTAGGCAGACGCATTGGCTCGAGGCCCGAACGCATTAAAATAGCGTAGGATTGTCACCGGGAGTCCTTGCATTCCGTACGCGAGACAGAGATGCTCCTCCAGCGCTTTTGTACTTGAATAACACCAACGAGCGACCGATGTTGCACCAAGAATCCGATCGCTGTTTTCTTTAAACGGAATTTGCTCATTTTTTCCATAAATTTCTGATGTTGAAGCAAAAATCAATTTTTTACCGTATTGATACGCTTTTTTTAAGAGAATCATTGTTCCGTTAATATTTCCTTCAATGACTTGTAAAGGCTTCTCAACACACGTTTTCACTCCTAATATTGCCGCTAAATGAAAGACAGCGTCAACTTTTGGAACGAGTTCATCAAGCAATTGTTCACGATGACAGTCGCCTTGGATCATTGTTAAATTCCGATCACTAGCCACTTCATTAAGGGAATAAAAGGTGCTGTTCTTTAAATTATCGAGCATATTACCTCATGCCCATCGGTTAGTAAGCTCTCACACAAATGAGAGCCAATAAATCCGGCGCCACCTGTCACAAGAAGCCGCACATCCTCACCCCTTTTTATAATCGAACCACATGATCGCATTTTTCCTTAATTCGATTTCTCGTATCGAAAATTAATTGGGCGTGTTCTATAATCATCTGATAATCGATCTCGCTATGATCGGTCAATATGAGAACACAGTCATAAGCTGAAAGCCGTTCTTTCGTCAGTTCAACATGCTTGTAAGCTGTGCCATGTATTTTAAGTTCCGAAATATACGGATCGTGGAAATCAATATGATAGCCAGAATTCCTCAGAACTTCCAATACAGACAGGGAGACAGATTCGCGCAGATCATTGACATCCGCTTTATAGGTCATTCCTATTAATAAAACACGTGAAGCATCTGCCTTTTTTTGTTATATATTTCGACATAGAGTCAACGATATAAAACGGCTGCTCATCGTTGACCTTTTTCGCTAAATCGATAAAAGGTGTTTGAATTTCTGCCTTATTGGCCTTCCATTTTAAATAAAGCGGATCGACGGGAATACAATGACCTCCGATCCCTGGACCGGGATAATAAGGCGTAAATCCATAAGGCTTTGTACTAGCTGCCCCAATAGCCTCCCAAATATCAACATTAAGACCTTTACAAACCTTTGCCATTTCATTCATAAAGGATATATTAACTAAACGTTGAGTATTTTCCAAAATTTTTGTCATTTCTGCTATTTTCGGAGAAGAAACGGGTACAAGCTTTTGAAAAGCAACTTGATACAATTTCTGTACCTTCTCTAGACAATTCGGCGTTACACCACTTATAACTTTAGGTATTTGCTCCAATGTATACTTATGATTTCCTGGGTCGATTCGTTCCGGTGAATATCCTAAAAATAAATCAGAGCCAATCACTTTTTTTTACTTTTTTTCAACGAGAGGCTGCACTATTTCTTCCGTCGTTCCAGGGAAGGTTGAGCTTTCTAATACGAACAATTGATTTTTTTGGAGATGGGGCATTAAGGATAACATCGCTTCCTGCAAATAACTTAAGTCCGGATATTGTCGCTCTGATAAAGGCGTGGGGACGCAGAGAATGATCGAATCAACTTTGCCGCTTCTTTAAAGTCGGTCGTACAGCGAAAGGATTTATTATTCATGAGAGTGGCAATTTCTTCATCACTAATATCAGACAAATATGATACACCTTGTTTTAAACGAGCAATTTTGTGACGATCGATATCGATTCCGATCACTTGACAGCCCTTTTGAGAAAATAACATCGCTAACGGCAAACCGACATAACCTAGTCCGACGATCGCTACTTTATGATTCATTTTCACTATCTCCTTTTCCAGCAACATTCTCTATACTTCTGCCTCTGATAAGATATGAAAAAAAACGTCAGCAGATATAGACGAACGTGCCAGAAAAAAAACTTAGGCGTTCCTCTTTGAGACCACCACCTATCAGCAAAGCTTAAGTTGAATCACTAGTCGCGCCAACGCCAAGCTTTCCGATACGTCCTCTCACTGAAACGGGTTCGTTATTTTTCTTTTATTCTTCCTGGATTACCGATAACCGTTTTCCGCGAAGGTACATCCTTTGTTATCACTGATCCGGCACCGATGATCGATTGCTCACCGATAACGAGCGCCGGAAGCAAGGTCGCGTTGTTGCCGATTTTTGCCCCTTCTTTAATATGCGGTCCTTTGTGAACCCCTTTGCCGCTTGCCATATACTTATCATTGGACATCGAAACGCACGGGCCGAGAAACGCATCGTTTTCGATAATCGTATCCGCGGTCACATAACAGCTCGTTTGAATCGTTACCCGAGAGCCAATTCGCGTATTTGGTTCAATCATGACATTTCGCCCGACAACAGAACGGACTCCAACCTCGACTTGTTCACGAATACTAGAATGATCGCCGACAAACACGCCCTCCTGCAAAGAGGAACCTGCATACAGCGTAATGTGGCTACCGATTTGACTACCGTTTTTTATAACTAGAGGCGAAAGCTTTGTTTCGGGCTTTCGTGCCATCTTTTTATTCGCTGACGGCCGTTTTCCTAAAACGGCAAAGTCGCCGACAGACACTCCTTCTTCAAGGACCGTCCCTTCTTTAATGATACAATGATGACCAATGGTCACATGGTCGCCGATCGTGACACTTTTTTCGATAACGACATGCTCACCAATTTTTACATGTTCGCCAATCTTTACAGACGGATGCCATTTCACCTTCCCACCTCCCTTTTTAATGAATCAGACTTTTATAAATAGCCTTCAATTGTTGAGCTACTTTCGCCGCATCATGATGTTCCTCGACATACAGTCGTCCTTGCTTCCCTAATTCTGCACGCTTCGTCCCATCTAATACTAAATCGCGCAAAACTGCATATAACGTATCGGGGTTTGCCGATTGCACAGGAAGCGTGCTCGGAAATGATTGGAGCAAATCTGGACGGATAAAACAAATAACGGGCTTTCCTAATGCCATCGCCTCCACGCTTAAATTTCCGTAGGCTCCACAAAGAATTTGATCGATGACGATGTCTGCCTTTTTGTAAAGCTCTACCGCTTCACGATGGCTCATGTTTTCCACTAATAGAAACTCGAATGAAAGCTCTTGCTGTAATTGCTCGACTGTTTGAATAACCTGCTCAGAGCCTTTAAACTCCCTTTGCGTCGGAGCATGAACTACGAGAAGCTTCTCGTTCAGTTGGTCTGGATAAGTCGGCTGAAATTCCTCAATCGGACAAAGGCGAGGCAGAACGAAAACCGGTTTATTTTCTTTCGCATAAAAAGGATAAACGTATTTATAAAGCTCAAAATCCTGTACGATCGCTGCATCGATATATTTCGAAAAAAAATGTTAAGTTTTCGATGATCGTCTCATCAGGATAGGAGGATTCTGTATTGACGTACGGGTTATCATAATCAGCACCCTTTCTTGCCAAGTGGCTCATGCGGACATCGACGCCGCGGTGATGCATAATGCTTTTTTTTCCGCTTTGTTGAATCCATTCTAAATCACGGCAATCGGAAATAAACGTACTGCTATTATGGAAATGAAATATATCAAAATAGTCACTAGCTACATTAACAACCTTCTGTAATTCGAAAGCATCTGTTACATACGTACCCTTGTAATTAAAATAGGAAGGGAAGAAGTTATAACCGTTTGCGTGAACCCCCAACTCTTTGAGCTTTTTACAAATCAGGCCAACTTGACCTGCAATTTCAGTTG
This sequence comes from Bacillus sp. JCM 19058, assembly GCA_001310555.1. The sequence goes on along the minus strand of BAXO01000066.1, from coordinate 23,400 downwards.
GTGCATGACAAATTCTCAGCATTCTATCCTCTCCTTTTATAAGCTCTGATATATTTCGAGAATTTGTTTTGTTACTTTTTTTTACATCATGATATTCTTCGGCAAAGCTTCTGCTTTTCTTTCCTAATTCATGCCGCATTTCCGGCATTTGAACAAGTCCCTCCAAAACTTGTGGCAACGTTTCCGGCGTTGCCGATACTACCGGAAAATGGGGAGGAAGCTGAGCTTTCACATCATCACGAATAAATGCAACGACAACCTTTCCTAAAGCCATAGCCTCAACACTGAGCATTCCGTACGTCCCACACAGAACCTGATCGACAATAATATCGGCCTTGCTGTAGGTCGATAGCGCGTCTTGATGACTCATTTTCTCGACCGGAATATAAGTGATCGGCAGCTGTTTCGCTTTCAATTGCTCGATCGCCTGATTAACATGTTCGGTCCCCTTGAACGCCCGATCCGTCGGAGCATGGACAATACAAGTCTCTCGAGCATCCGGCTTAGGGTAGTTAGGCACAAAGGAATCGACTCTGCAAGCAAGCGGAACGACTTTAACATGCTGATAGAAGTCCTTAACGTGGGGCACCATTTCATAATCCTGAACAAGCGCTGTCTTAATGTGGGTAGACAGGAAGGCTAATCGATCTTTAATATGTTCATCAGAATAATAGCTTGGTGGCAATGGATAAGGATTTAACTCTTTCACGGTTTGTACGGTCCGGACGTCATTGCCCCAATGATGCATCAACATTTTTTTTCTTTTGCGTCGCTAAGTAAGGCAGTTCCGTTCCCTGAACACTAAACGTGCCACCGTTATGAAAATGAAACACATCAGTATTTTTAGTAAGAGGAATCAAGTGTCGGTAGAGCTCATAAGCATCTGTGTTGACAATTCTGCTGTTATATTTAATATACGTATGAAACCAGTTATACCCATTCACTTGATGGCCTTCTCCTCTTAACCCTTCACACAAAATTCCCATTTGGCCTGCGATTTCTGTAGGTGCATGAACAATACGCACAACCATTCCTCCTTGAAGTCAGTCATATATATGTATTCACCCCTGAACTCATCGGTCCATCGTTCAAAAAAAATAGTTTATTATCCATAACCCGTTCGGAAGCTGTTCACATATGCTATAGAAGGATGTTTATCTAGGCGAACAGGCGCCATGTGAAGTTGACGGCTATTCGTTTATGCATGATAGGACAATCCCCCGACCTCCGAAGCGCGATAAGCAGAAGGAATGAGTAGAAACAAGGAAGGTGTGACAAAAATGAAAGGTTTTTACAGCGGAAAGGAGCAAAATTTACAACAGCATTTGACGGTTATTTCAATTGGAGGATTTGATAAGGAAAACAAAAGACTTTGGTCTGCAGACGATTTGTTGCCGGCAGTCCGCTATAACTTTGAAGGCACTGATACAAAATCTCCTTATTTTAAAGGCTTTGTCTTCTCACCTGTCACTGTCAGAGACGATTATTACATCCACCCTCTTTATGCGGGATTTGGTCAATCGCCTACTAAAGAGGATTGGGAAGCTTATACAAATATATTGTTTGAACCGGGCTATAATTTACATGCCTTAAACGAGCTCGCTGTTGTACCGCTAGACATTTGGCTCGGTATTCCTTATCCGATGAAGAGTCAATTGAATTTTGGTACACTCAACGGTCAGTCGCTGTCCTTTCAAACACAATCTATGCGCAAGGACGCGCTCGACTGGTGGCTTCAAAGCGTTATGGAACACTGGAAGCAGGCAGGCTTGACAAACTTGCAATTAAAAGGATTCTATTGGATGAGAGAGGTTCTCTTACCTGAGGATGAGGAGCTGCTCGTCGAGCTGAATGATAGTATTCATGCCCATTCCTATAAAGCCATGTGGCTTCCTAACTATGGAGGATATGGTGCAATGAATCCTTGGAAGGGGGAGGCCTTGAATTTCGATGTTACTGCAGTGAACCCAAACTATTATGGTAATACGAGTCTCGGGCCCGAATGGATTAACCATGCTTCACTTTTTTCAAGGGTAGTTGGTACGGGGCTGCAAATTAATATCGGGAAAGGTATTACGTTTAGCCCTTATCATATTTATGACTATTTGAATCTCGGTCTGCCACACCGTAATAATTTTATCAATGACTGCTTTCTCGTTTTCCAATTTTATGACTTGTCGATCCGCGAATATTTAAACGAACATAAAACGGAATATCAACAAATATACAATTTCATGAACAAATTATATACCGAGCAAAGCTATCCAGGCCGGCCGTATTAAGCCGCTTTAGCTGCCATTTTAAAATTTTATAGGGGAGAGAGGCTCTCTTTCGTCCTCCCCCCTTCAGTTCTTTAACCACTCAACAGGCTCCCTATCTGATTGGCGAATTCCGCTCCTTTAAAAATAGCAGACAAGTTATGCCTTGTTTCGTCGATACAGAGCATTTATCACGCCATCGAAATGAAAGCGTTTAACCTACTTCCAATCAATTGACTTCCTCTATAAATATTCTATACCTTCTGTAAAGCAGTGCTTTCTGGTAATGACCGTCTTTGCTCGTCCTACTTTTGTTCAAGCCGAATACTTTCGGGAAGTAATCATCAAAAATGAGCTTACTTCCCATGTGTATTCTATAACGGTTTTAGTCCTTCATAAATGGACATGAGCTGCTCAGCTACGACCTTAATGTCATGATACTTTTTAGCATAGCGCCTTCCTTGTCTACCGTAAGCGTTTAAGACATCTGGATATTTGAGGAGGTAGCGGACTTTTTCGTAAAGATTTGCAGGGTTGGCATTGATGATTGGCGGGATTTCTGGAAAGGTAGGTAGGAGATCATCTCTAACATACGTAACGACCGGCTTTCCCATCGCCATTGCCTCGACTGACAACAGCCCGTATGAGCCACATAACACTTGATCGATAATCAAGTCAGCCTGTTTATACTGGTCTAACGCCTCTTCATGATGCTTTTGCTCAATACGGACGTATTCGAACGAAAATTCCTTTGCCAATCGGTGAACCGCGGCTTCTACATGCTCAGTCCCTTTAAATAACGGATTCGTCGGAGCATGGAGCAGTAGAGGAATATCGTTAGACACGGACTCCGTTTGCGCGACTTTTTCAAATTGCACGGCAATAGGTAGCACATGCACCCGGTCATAATAAGGCTTTACATATTCATATACCTCGTAATCCTGAACAATAGCCTCCTTTATCACCTTGGAAATGGCTGTCAGCCTTTCATGCATCACCTCATTCGCTGGAGAATCGCCGGTGTAAGCGAAAGGATTTCTTTCCTTCGCCTGCTCATGAAACCTGACATCATTTCCCCAATGATGCATCACTGCCTTTTTTCCGTTCGCTTGCAACGCCTTCAAATCGCTGAAATCATCGTTCAATGTTTGCGCGTAATGGAAGTGGTACACATCATACTCAGTTAGGATCGTATCGACGTTTTTATTTAGCTCTTCCCTTTCTAGATTAATTAAATTATCCTCATAGCCTAGATACGAATGAAAGGTGTTGTAGCATGTTACATCGCAGTTATTCTTTCTCAGTTCTCCAGCGAACATGCCCATTTGACCGGCAATTTCATTAACACCTTGAAATATTTTCACGACTTATTCTTCTCCTTTAACCAGTTTAATGTTTGCTGAATACCTGCTTCTAATGTATTCTGCGGTACCCAATTTAGTGTCCTTTTAATGAATTCTATCGATAATGATCGTCGCTGTATCGTATCCACCTTCCGTTTTGGCACATGAACAACCGGATAATGCTCATAACCGTGAGCTTCAGCAATCATTTGCCCTAGCTGCAAAACCGTCGTTTCACGGCCCGTTCCGACATTAAATACTTGACCGACCGCTTCCTCCTTTGTTGCTGCTAACAGAATGGCCGACACCGCATCGTCAATGTAAGTAAAATCCCGCGTCTGCTCGCCTTCTCCATGAATGATGAATGGCTCCAGACAGTCTATCGCATCAAAGAATTTGGCCACTACCCCACAATAAGGATTGGTCACCAATTGACCTGGCCCATACACGTTGGAGAGGCGAACGATCGACATCGGCAGCCGATACATTTGGTGAAAAACGTGAAAATACTGTTCTGCCGAAAACTTACTCGCTGCATACGGAGCTGTAATTTGCTTTTCCCATTCTTTCGTCGGAAACTGTCGGGCATTTCCATAAATAGAGCTGTCGAGGTGTAAACGATGCGCTTGAGCTTTGTTCCGTTCTCTTTTGCTTGTTCCAGCACGGCTAGTGCACCGAGAAGGTTCGTTTTCATATCCGCTTTAATATCATCCATTGACTTCACAAGATTTCGGCAAGCAACATGAAAGACTAAATCGATTTCTGGCATCATCGATGCCAGCAGCTCTTCATTTAAAATACTATCCTGATAAAAGTTCACTTTGTGCTCATTAGGAATAGCTTCAAGCACCCCTGTTGATAAATCGTCGACAATCGAAATTTTCTCAGCAAATGGAAGTAATCGCGAAACGAGCTGAGAACCGATAAAACCCGCTCCGCCGGTCACAAGGACATGACCTAGTTTCATCGTTCATCTCCCTCCTTTTTTTTCATATCTATTGTAGAGAAAGATTGAAGTGGTAGCATGATTTTTCGTTGCGCATCGTTTGAGCAGTAAAGCGCGAAAATCGCCTCAAGCGCCTTTGCCGCGTCGTCGCTATGAATAACATGCTCCTGCGTCTTTCCATCTAAGTAGGAGAGGAAAGCTTGGTACATTCTAAGGTGCTCGTCGCGATCCGTTTCCCAGCTCGTTAGCTCCTCCTTCTCAACAGTTATACCTTGAACATCGAACCGCTCAATCTCATTCAGCTGCCGCCCGCTTATGACTATCGTGCCTTTTTCTGCAAATATTCGTAGCGAATAACCAAGGTTATTAGGCAAAGTAATCGTATTCGCCTCAATTAACCCTCTCGCTCCGTTTTTAAACGATATTAATCCTAATGCGACATCTTCTGTTTCTTTTTCTTCATTAACCTTGACTATTTCACCATAAACGTTCTCAACGTCACCGAATAACCAGACGAGTAAATCGACGATATGGATCCCTTGATTTAACAGCATGCCTCCGTCGTGCTCCCACGTGCCGCGCCAGCTAGCCTGACGATAATAGTCGTGTGAACGATTAATTTCGATCATGGCCATCCCATAGTAAAGCTCGCCGAGCGCGCCAGCTTGAACCAATTCCTTAATTTTTGTCATCATTTGACGATAGCGCAATTGATGACAAACAAACAGGCTTCTCTTTTGCTTTTTTGCAAATGTGGTCAGATGACGTGTTTCTTCTATTGAAAGCGCGAGTGGCTTCTCGACAATAATATGCTTTTTTGCTTTTAAGGCTTGCTCTGCAATTTCGTAATGAGCGCCCGAGGCTGTCGCAATTAAAACAACGTCGACATCGGAATAGTCTAATAAATCCTGATAATTGGAAAACATCGAAAAAAAACAGGAGATAAGCAGCCTTGCTTTTCCAGCTGTTCCTTCGCACTTTTCATTCGTTCCTCAGACAAATCGCTGACCGCTTCTACCTTTACTTGAGCGAGCTTAGCAACCGTCTCGATATGCTTTTCCGTTATTCTCCCGCATCCGATAATTCCTAATTTCATTTATTGCACCCCTTTTTTATGAAAGGAAGTGACAGCATGAATCACTGTTTGCTGCTCCTGCTCCGTTAAGAACGGATGAAGCGGCAAAGCAAACAATCGTTCTGATTTCTTCTCTGCTATTGGAAAATCGCCGGCTTTGTCGCTCGTTTTTTTCGTATACCTTTTGCAAATGAAGAGGAAGCGGATAATAAACACCACTTGCAATGTTTTTCTCAGACAAGAACGACATTAATTCGTTTCGCTTGTCAGATTCCATGCAGAACAGATGATAAATGTGCTTGCTTCCTTTCTGTTCGTACGGCCCGCTTAACCCGGCAGATCTGAGAGACTACGAAGATACATATGGGCCTGTTTTCTTCTTGCATCGTTCCATTCATCAATTGAACGCAAGCAAATTCGCAAAATCGCCGCGTGAATTTCGTCTAATCTGCTGTTATAACCAATTTCGTCATGAAAGTATTTTTTTCGAACTGCCATGATGCCGTAAACGCTTCACTCGTTCGGCAATCGCCCGATCACGAGTGACGACCAACCCACCATCTCCAATTGTGCCTAGATTTTTGTTGGGAAGAATGAAAAACAGCCAATATCCCCTAAGCTGCCAGCCTTTACTCCATTTACTTCCGCGCCAAAAGCCTGGCACGCATCTTCAATGACATATAGCTGATGTTCGCGGGCAAGCTCCATCACATGCTCCATTGCACACGGCTGCCCAAATAGGTGAACCGGCAAAATGGCCTTCGTCTTGCTTGTGATTTTCGCTTCGATCGCGATAGGATCTAAATTGTAGGTTTTGGGGTCAATATCGGCAAAAACCGGCTTTGCTCCCACCCTAGAAATTGCCTCAGACGTAGCAAAAAAAGTAAATGGGGTCGTAATTACCTCATCACCTTTTCCGATATTTAATGCCTCGAGGGCAAGAACAAGTGCGTCGGTTCCATTGCCGACGCCAATTGCATAAGGTACTTGTAAATAGTCACTCGCTTCACGTTCAAACTGGTTAACCTCTTGACCAATAATAAATTGGCCCCTTGTTAAAATGCGTTCTAACGCTGCTGAGATTTCACTTTTGATGCTTTGAAATTGTCGATCGATATGAATAAGCGAAATCAACTTGTTCACTCCTCTATAATTAGTCAGCTCAACGAACTTATATAAGGTCCAACACCCTGCGATACATATATGTCAATTCCTTCATGAAAGACACGGCATTCTACACGATTATCAGGACACCTTTTGAAAAGTGGGCAAGGAGCATTCGGCTAAGCTTATCCAAGAGCCAATCGCGGAGAACCAAGCCGCCGAGAAACATTCCTTCAAACAGCTTGGATTCCAGGCTGATTGGTTAGAGAGAATTCCACTTCAGTTCACTTCCTTCTGTTTTTAACACATCCATGTCCCGAATCATGCAACCTTTCCTTTAATTGCTTCTCCCTTGCTCAAAGAAAAAGAGCTGGAAAATTATATCCAACTCTCAAAGAAGTTCACTGTCTTTTTTTACAATTTTTTTGACCACAACAATTGGAAGGTATTGAGTTTTCCATACGATGAACGGTTTTTGTTTTCTTTTTCAGGAGCGGCTTTTTATTCTTCTTTGAAGAAAACTGTTTATTCGCATTCATTTCCATCTTCCTTCCTCCTTATATACGTCTAGTTGAAATAGTAAAGACCTCAACCTTTGCGTGAGGCGTAGGTTGTTTTTTCAATCACAGGAAGCAAAACCTTCATTACATAAGTTATGTTCTTGCTCGTAAAATGTTTGCCCTTCTTTCCTATCGAGGACAGTAGCCCTTTTTCAAAAATTAACGTGACGAACGCACACAAATCTGGGTAACAGTCATACTATACAGTAGTCTGAATACCTAGTTACATGCTTAAACGTAGCTTAGGTAAAACTATAGGAGGTATCAACATGAATCGCGAAAAACATAACGTGTGCATAAATGTACCGAAAGTGTTTGACTGGGTCGTTCGTCCAATCGAGCTCCCTGTCATAAGCATATCAGGTACAGAAGAATTAGAAGAACTCTTCCCTAATTGTCCTCCTCCGACGCCGTCACCAGCGGAAGACTTTTGTTCTTTTGTTGTGAGCAATAATTTAAGAGCTGAGTGCCGAGTGCTGGAAGATACTATTATTACAAGGGAAGTTGGTTATTCCGAAGAGCGCGACAAGCGCCGCAGAAGAGTAGATGTCACATTGCCGAGTGGTGAATGCATCAAATTACAACGAGTCAAAGTATTAGTCAAAGGCCAACTCGTTGTTGACGCAGTCAACGAGAATAACATGGTAATCTGCACTTCGCAACCGATTGAATTTTCAACGATTCAAACATTCTATCTCTGTGCTCCGAAGGATACAGAAGTTGAAACTCTTGTGACTCAAGGAGAATGCGATGCTGAATTTGTATGTGAATTGGGGCCGACTCCTCATGCTCAACTAGACATTTCTATTTCATTCTGCCTCGATGTCGCAGTCATTGATTTTGTCAAATTAGAAGTGGAAGCGGCTTACTGCAAGCCTCGGGATGAGTTTTCTCTATCTCAAACAATTTGTAAAACAGACTTGTTCCCGCCACAATGTCCACAAGTGTTTCCAGGGAGTAAGCCACCGGTTAAAAAAAACGACGTCGTCGACACTCGTCAAATAAATGAGCTAAAAGAAGATATCCGAATCAGCGAAAGGAATTTGACCCTCTCGCCTGATTTTCTTCTTCTGTATTCGTTTCTGTTTACATATATATGACTAAGAACTATTATCGCAAGGAGGAGACCCATGTCCAGACAGCCGACGAATGTATTGACGGATAAAGAGATTCAGTTTAAGCAAAAGCAACTTTACTATCAATCTGAAATAAAAAAAATATCAAAATATCGTAAAAAAAAGCAAGAGCAAAAGCTTAACGAACAAAAAGAAACGATTCATTCACTATTACAGAAAGTGGCTGTCACCCCGGATGTAGCCGGGGAAGGAATACTGAAGGATGCACAGCCAAAAACTTTCCAAATATATAGCTTTTTTTTCACACTCTCTCATGATTCCAGTCGGTGAGGAGGATGAACCGATTACGATTAAAGGACACTTTTCCGTTTTAAATGAAGGAACGGAGCCTTTGCACAATCCGATTATTTGTTTGAGCTTCAGCGAACCGAGCCTGGCGAATCTTTCGGGGAAGATCAATGCAGAGAAAAGGAAGAGGCAAGACGAGCTTGTGATTGGCCAGGATAGAGAACAGGAGAGCTGGCGTTATGTAGCGGATACATCGGCGAAGACGGCAAAAGAAACGGGACAGTTTTGGCTTCAGCCCTTGCATTTGAGCACGGTTGAAGCCAATCAAAAGCTCATCTTTTCAGACTTTGAAATTATGCTTCCACAGCAAGCGAATGAAGCATCGTCTTTAATTATCCAAGGCTTCGTGTACGGCGAAGAGCTATCAGAAGGAAAAAAGGCTGAAAATACGATTATTTGCAACCTATTATAAGGTTCGTCAAATGAATGGATACTTTTTGCGTTCGGGCTTCGGAAAAATCTATCACTATCTCGAGCAAGCGATTCATTCTGCCTTCTATAAGCTAGATCTTCCTGTTCGCTTTGACGCTCAGACTCCCTTTGCTGAAAAATCGTTGCTCAATACTTGGAAAAAAGAGAAGCCTGATTTTATCTTTACCTTGACCGGTTATAACATGTCAGAGGCGCTGTTACACTGGATTAAGTCAAATGAAATCCCTTTAATTGTTTGGCTGACCGAAGATCCGTATATGCTCGATCGTTCCTTGTCTTTATTACCATTTGCCTCATACGTCTTTACGATCGAACAAGAAGCCGTCCTCTATTACCGCGAGCTTGGCCATTCAAGGAGCTACTTCCTGCCCCTTGGAGTCAATCCTGATATATACAAGCCTAGACCTTATCAACTAGAGCACCAAAGTGACATCTGTTTTGTCGGTTATCCTTATCAAAGCCGTATCGAGTTGATCCGCTTTTTAGCCTCAGAGCTCAACGCCAGTATTCTTGTCATCGGGCCCTGGGAAGGATCCCACTCCCCAAAACGGTTCAAATTACGTCCAAATGGATGAAACCGGCAGTCGTATCCTCCTATTATTCCAATAGTAAAATCAGCTTGAATACGTATCGTTCCTCTTCTGAACCAGGTAACAAAAACGATAGAAACATTCCCAGCACATCGGTTAATAACCGGACCTTTGAAATCGCCGCCTGTCAGACGATGCAGCTCAGTGAGCATAAGGAGGAGATTGCGAGACATTTCCCTCTCGGCGAAAAGCTAACTTTTCGTTCGACGATTGAATTAACCGAGAAGCTATCAATCTATTTAGAGAACGAAGATGAACGCACGCAAATGGCTGCTTCCTGTTATCAAACAACCGTTAACAAGCATACGTTTACCGAGCGAATCCAACAAATTATGAAGACGATTTCATCCTAAAGCCCGTTTAGTTTTCGGGCTTTAGGCGGTTCGCTGCTGCGGTGAGCAGCGCTCGATTTTGGACAAGCTGAGCAAGCTGTCGATAAAGCCTTCGGCATTGCATGGCTCGATTGCCCATCCTCCTTTCAACCTTTCAACCGCCTCCTGCTGGGCCCCTAACGCAAAGCATAAAACGGGGTAGCCGAGCTGCAAAGCTTCGTTTGTCGTATACGAAAAGGTTTCTGGACATATGGACGGAATGAGCACGAGATCGATCTCTTTCCAGACGAGCAATTGCGGTAATTGTTCACGCTTAAAGCGCCCATGACGATAGCGGATACTCGAAGCTTTCATTTGGTCGAGGATTAGATGCTGCTTCCCGAACATATAAAGCTGAACAGGCAAATGCGTCTGCTCAATTTTCCACGCTAAATCCCTTAGTGGCTCCAGTCCTTTATGGAAAAAAAATATCACCGATAACAGCGACGCGTAGCAAGGAGGGAGAGGACGGTTTTTCTTTTTTTCGGGACCGCCGAAATCGCCAGCGGATGAGGGAGCACATCATATGGCAGCTGCGGGAAATAGCGCTCGACGATCGATCCTGCTGATTCGCTCGGAACGATGACAGCCTCCGCCTTGTTTAGCAGCTTGGAAAATAGCGAGCGCCACGTTGATATATTAGCGTTAGTTCCTGCCATTATATTCATATTGCCGCGGGCTCTTCCTTTCTTCGTGCATCGATTACAAACACGTTCCTGCTGTTCAAAGTGGCAGAATTTTTTTTGACGTCAATAAAACTGTTGCGGGCACATCGCAAAGAAATCGTGGAACACAAAATAATAAGGAATATTTGAGTGTTCGAGTACCGTTGTTACCGTTTGAAGCGGAAATTGCCAAAGGTGATGAATAACAACTGCTTCAATCCTGTACTTCTGCAGCAGCTCTTCTAAATTAGCCTCATTCCAGGTCGAGAGCGGCATAACCGTTCGTTTTTCGTGCTCCTCCTCAAGTACCAATTGCTGCTGCTCGACATATAGCTTAACCGTCTGACAGGTCAAGCTCTTAAACCAATTTTGTAAATAGTAGCCAAGCCCACCACCCGATCCGTGGATAAACACGAGGACTCGCTTGTCATTAAGTAGCTTTTGCCAGTCGAACGGAGCACCTTTTTCACACGTCATCATCTAGCTCCTCGTTGATATATTGTTGAAGTGCTTCATACCAGTACCTTGGTCGTTCAATTCCCTTTTCATCCAACGAACGGAGAGATAGCTCTGTCCGCATTGGCCTTGTCGCAACCCCTTTTGTTGAAGCAGTCCTAACCGGGCTTAAAAGCTTCAAGTCATACCGATATAGTTCAGCAATCGCCTGTGTAAGCTCATAGCGACTGACACAACCTTGATTCGTAAGGTGGTAAATCCCGCTTTCATGCTCAAGCAGCTTCAGACAGGTTGTAACGAAATCATTGACATAGGTTGGCGAGCCAGCCTGATCGGTGACGACCTCCAGCCGTTCCTCTCGCTTTATTTTTCCGATAACCTTGTTCACAAAATCGCTCTTTCCTCCACCGTACAGCCACGCTGTTCGGACAATATAGGCGTGCGGATCCTGCTTTAACGCAAGCTGTTCGCCTATCCATTTACTTGCGCCGTAAACCGATACGGGTGTTGGCAAATCATCTATTTCTACCGGGCTATGCTCATTCCGGTGGAAAATGTAATCACTGCTTATATACAGGAAACGGGCTCCGACATCAAATGCTGCTTTAGCAACATAGGCTGGTCCGTGCCCATTAATTGTAAGTGCCCGTTTTGGATTTCTTTCGCACTCATCAACATTCGTCAAAGCTGCACAGTGAAGAATTAAGTCAGGCTTTTCAGCCTTAATAACTGCGTAAACCCGCGTTCGGCAAGCAACGTCAAGCTCTTCCTTTCCAAGGGCAGTAACGAGCGCCGCACCTTCCAAGCTGTCACGAAAGGCTCTTCCAAGCTGTCCTTCACCACCAGTTATTAAAACCTTCATTTTACCCTCCCGCTCCGCTTTATTTAAAATCGTTTGCTAGCAGCCATTGCACCCGCCAATAATCCTCAATCGTTCCGGCATCATGCCACCAGCCTCAAGACATTCATAGCTCAGTAACCCTGCCTTGAGAAAGAGCTGATTCACGTCGGTTAGTTCGTATTCCCCTCGTTCAGACGGCGCGATTTGTCGAAGCATTTCATAAACACTCGCATCATACATATATATCCCGGTAACGCACTTTGCCTCTCCTGTGATTTGTGGCTTTTCTATTATTTGACGAAGCTCTCCTTCTCGGTTAAAAAAAGCAACCGCATAACGGGATGGATGATTCGTTTCCGTTAAAAAGATCCGCGCACTTGTTTGTTCGTTTACAAAACGTGCGACCGGTCCAGCTAACGAATCGGCAAACAAATTATCGCCTAAAAGGACGACCATTTTCCTTTGTTCAGTAAATGATTCGGTCAAACTTAAAGCCGAGGCAATTCCAGTCGGCTCGTGCTGTTTGAAGAAAGAAATTGACATTTCTTGCTGATAAGGCTTGAGGGCTTGTTCAAAATGATTAATCTCGTAAGCATTCGTAACAATAGCTAGCTCGTCAATTCCTGCTTCGACTAGCTTTTTTATCGACCAATAAATCATTGGCTTTCCGGCAACAGGCAGAAGGTGCTTGTTGCATTGAGCCGTTAATGGCAGCATTCTCGTCCCTCGTCCACCAGCCAAAATGACCCCTTTCATTTAAACACACCCTCAATCGAGCATTCTTTGAGCGATCGTTTCCAGCAAAGCAGCCACTCCAGCGATCGCCAACACGATGATCAATGGCAGGACAAATGCAGGATACCATGCAAACCCAGCGTAAAGAAGGATGGCGGACCAAACCCCGGTGCACCAATAGCAGCTGAGCAGTTCACCAATCCATTTTCGCAAACCGCGACCCTTTGGCTTACGTACAGGATCGTCTCGCCATTCTCCCTTTTTCTTCTTGTGCACTTAGAAATGGCCGACGGATAAAGCTCGTAATATCATCAAAGACGAGTAAATGGGTTAAACGAAAGACAGCGATCGAAATGAGGCAAAATTCAAAGACTGTCAGCACGCTTCCTCTCCCTTCTTCCCCTCTTTCATTCATACGCGGCGACAAGCTTGGCTAACAACCTTTTTTTTACAGAGTCATATACCTATGATTGAACCGACATAGCCTAAACGATAACGTAAAATTTCGAATAGGGGGTGTCCTCTTCCTATCCCGTTAGCAAGCTCAGCCACCTATCAATTGAAGTCCTAAAACAAGCGTCCGCCTTAGCAATGGACAAACTGGACGGCGTGGCGGAGAGAAAGGAGACAGAGAGACGCAAGGAACTGATGTTGACTTACTGGACAAAGAGGAAGGAAGTTTGCTCGGTGTTTGGAGCAGGGCGGAGCAATCTTGAATGAAAAATCATTCATACCAAATGTCTTTATATATAAAAAACACCTCCGAGTCGGAAGGCTGTACGCTATCCGATTTCGGAGATGTTTTTACGTTAAAGTGCCAGTATGTTGTAGCCACTGTCGACATGAATCGTTTCGCCGGTAATACCCCTTGCAAGCTCACTCATTAGAAAAAGCGCTGTATCTCCTACTTCCTCTTGAGTTGTTGTTCTCCGGAGTGGTGCCCGCTCTTCTATTTCTTTTAATACGTCATTAAAGCCGCCGATTCCTTTTGCCGATAATGTCCGGATCGGACCGGCAGAAATCGCATTAACACGTATGCTTTCTTTCCCAAGGTCATTGGCCAAATATTTAACGGTTGCATCTAGTGACGCTTTGGCTACTCCCATAACATTATAATTGCGAACAACCTTTTCACCGCCAAGGTACGTTAATGTCACAACGCTTCCGCCCTCTGACATAAGCGGACGTGCTGCTTTCATAACGCCGGTCAGCGAATAGACACTAATATTTTGCGCCAGTAAAAAAACCATCTCTCGTTGTATTTAAATATTCGCCTTCAAGCTCTTCTTTATTTGCAAAGGCGATGCAATGCGCGATGCCGTCAATCTTGCCGACTTCTCCCTTAATTGCAGCAAACGTCTTTTCAATTTCCTCGTCCTTCGTCACGTCACAAGGCAATACGAGGTGATCGTTGCGGTCAAGTGTTTCTACGAGACCCCGCACATTTCCTTCAAGCCGCTCGCCAGCATAAGTAAAGATTAATCGCGCTCCTGCGTTCGCTAAGGCTTGTGCAATCCCCCAGGCAATGCTTCTCTTGTTTGCTACGCCCATGACTACATATGTACGATCCTCTAAAGACAGTTGAATCATTATTTCCCCTCCGTTATGAGTAGTTGTTAGTACCAAGTACTAAGGATTATATCACAAATTGGTCGTCGTGGATAGCGACCAAGCTAGTGTTTCAGCTCAGCTCCGGCTTACATCTGCTCATTGAGATTGAGCGTTTGCTTCAGTAAGAGCATATCGGAAGGCAATTCAGCCTTGCACTCGATCAATTCTCCTGTAAATGGGTGAGTGAAGCTAAGCTTGTCACAATGCAATGCTTGCCGCTGAATAAGCTCCTTTTTTCCGCCGTACAAATCATCGCCAATCAATGGATGACCTAAAAAAGCAAAATGGACTCGAATTTGATGAGTTCTCCCTGTTTCAAGTTGAATGCTCAGCAAAGAGGCGTTCCTTGCTTTCGCCGTTACTTGATAATGGGTAATTGCGCGCATACCGTCTTCTCGAACTTCTCTTTCGATCACGCTCGTAGATTTACGTCCAATCGGCTCGTCAATGATTCCGGCACTAGGCTCGATAACCCCTGCACAAATCGCGGTATACTGACGCTCAAGCCTTTACTTTTGAGTAGCCTGGAAAGCGTTGCATGGGCATGTCGGTGCTTGGCGACGATCAACAAGCCTGATGTATCCTTGTCGAGACGATTCACCGCATGGAAGGTTGCGGCAATTTTCCTCTGTTCATAATAGCCGAGTATGAGATTGGCTAATGTCCCCTTTGGGTGTTCGCGGGATGGAATCGTTGCCGTTCCCGCTTGTTTGTTAACAACGAGTAAATGCTCGTCTTCATATACAAGATCAAGCTGCTGGTGCTCTGGCTGCATCGTATTGCTCACCCGTTCTGTCGGTAAATACACAGCTACGTTGTCGTGCTCGCGCAATATTGTTCGAACCGTCGTCACCTCACCGTTCACGAGAATGCGGCCGCCTCCAAATTTTATCTGAACTAGAGAACGCTTAGAAATATGGTGAATCTCCCTTAAAAAGCTGCGTAGCAAGATTCCATCATGCTCTTTGCTGACCTTCCATTGAAAAGAAGCGAGCTTTTGCTTATTCACTAATAAAGGACTCCTTCACTCGTTTCCAAAACGGAAATGGTCGAAAACGTGCAAATCGTATTTTTTCTTCGGCTACCCGGCACTGAATCGACTCAATAGCCTGATATTTTAAAGTATAATGATCAACAGTCAGCTGAATTCTCACATCATTGATCGGCTTCAGTATACACGTATGGTGCTGAGGCAGTACTAATGGAGAGCCGATTGTCCGGTAGACACGGTTATTGATTGACGCCATTTCCGATATTTGCAGCGAAGCAAGTGAAGGATGCAAAATCGCACCCCCAAGTGCTTTGTTATACGCTGTGCTTCCAGAAGGTGTCGAAATGCAAAGGCCGTCTCCACGGAAGGTTTCGAACGTCTCACCTTTAATATCAATATTGCATACTAATGAGCCGTCCAAGCTTTTAATCGTACATTCATTTAACGCGAGTTCTCGATTTTCCACCCCGTCTTCATAACGGATAATCACTTCCAGCAAAGGGTATTCGACAATCTGGTATGGTGTTTTTGCAATATGGATGACCAATTTTTCAACTTCACTAGGAACCCAATCGGCATAAAAGCTAAATGCCCAGTATGAATTCCGACAAATGCTGTATTTTCAAGGCGGTTGCTGTAATCGTGAAAGGCCTGTAACAGTGTACCATCTCCACCAATCGTGACAACCAAATCCGGCTCCTTCTGATCCTCGCTCAGCCCAAAATCGAGTAAATATTGATCGATTTGCTGTTTTAACGTATTAGAAAGGTCGTCACCACGTGAAGTAACTGTAAAATTCATCTGATTTTCTCCTTCCGCCTTAAAGCTTCCGCCCGAGCTCCTGCTTACTAATTATAATTTTCTGGGCTTCTTGGACTTCCTCCCGAATATTTGACATTTCCTCGTCGAGCAAAAAGGCTGCTTCGGCGGCTCTCTGCAGTCGCATTTTTACATCTTCGGGAATTTCACCACTGTATTTATAATTCAGTGAATGCTCGATCGTCGCCCAAAAATTCATTGCTAATGTACGAACCTGCAATTCGACGAGAACCTTCTTCTCGCCTTCTATCGTTTGTACCGGATACCGCAGCACGAGGTGGTAGGAGCGATAACCGCTTTCCTTTTTCTTTTCAATGTAATCTCGTTCCTCAATGATTTCAAAGTCCTTCCGCTTACGGATAAGGGCAACAACTGTCTCAATGTCTTCAACAAACTGTGTCACGATTCGAATTCCGGCTAGGTCCTGCATTTCCTCTTCCAGCCTGTCGAGCGAAATACGTTTCCTTTTCGCTTTATCTAAAATACTTGATACCGGTTTGACCGCCTGTTACGAATTCAATTGGTGTGTGCTTTGATGTCTTTTGAAACTGTTCTCTTGTTCCCCTAAGCTTAATTTTCAGCTCCTCAACCGCCTGCTTATAAGGTGTGAGAAAATAATCCCATTTACTCATTCAATCACCATCCGATTTTTCACACTAGTGTTGAAATGCTTGATATACTGCCGACTCCATCCTATCTCCATAATTCCCGTTTCCACTAATATTTTCAATAAGATAAGTAAGCTCCTGCTGAAAGTTGGTTAACTCCAGCTCGAGGTCTCCGCCAAGGAGCGCCTTGACCCGAAGCTCGCCTGAGTCATGATGAATTTCAGCTAATGTATCCCACGTTTCTGCCGAAAAAAACGATATAGTGCAAGAAGTCCTGATCTTCAAGTATGTATAAAAATGCCAACTGATCCGAATCGACGAGCATTCGTCCTCCTGCCTCGAGCTTATGAAGCTGCTCCTCGCCTAAATCGGTTTTAATTTGAACGGTTACTTCTTTTTCCCACTTCTCTATTTTATCCACATCTATCTTTTGCATTTAATGGTGGTCCTCCTCTATGTTAGCAAGACTTTGCAAAAAAAGTAGCAGACGGTCGACTGAACCCGTCGCTTAACTCCTTCACTTTTCCTGACGGCTACAAACTATATTCTTACATTTCTACGGCTTTATTTTATCATATTTTTCTTATTTCGTCCGTGGCAATGAAACGAAATTGAGCGGTCTATCGAAATATGCCATAATGAAGTCAGCCTATCGCCTAAGGAGAGTGAAGAGACCTTATGAACCAGGAGCTTGAATTTGAAGCAAAGTCAATGCTGAACGAACAATCATTTGCTCAATTGCTTCAATCTTTTTCAGTCAAAATGGAGCAAGCAGTGACTCAGCACAATCACTATTTCGAGACTCCCGATTTCCGATTAAAAAAAGCTGAGACGGCGCTTAGAATCCGCGAAATAGCGGACAAATATACGTTAACCTTGAAGGAGCCTCTGGAAGACGGCCTTTTAGAAACACACGAAATCGTGTCCAAGCAGGAAGCCGAACGAGCTTTCTCCACAAACGCTTTGCCCAAAGGCCAAATTGCGAGTCGTCTTGAAGCGAAGAGCATCCCTATTAATCAGCTGCAATACGTTGGAAAGCTGTCGACGAATCGAATCGAAATCCGTTATCAAGATGGCTTGCTATGCTTCGATCGCAGTACTTATTTTAACAAGACCGACTACGAGCTAGAGTTTGAGGGGAAGAACCATTCACACGCAGTCACGGTTTTGTCATCCATTTTGAACGAACACCAATTAAAACAGCTGTCTGCCCCAAATAAGGTTAGGCGATTTTTTTGAAGAAAAAAAAGCGAAGTGAAAAGTAATCGCCGCAAACAAATCTATTTCATTGCGTGTCATTGTCATGAAGCACATACTTTGATATAGTAATATTGATCCGAATCTTTTTTTACTAGATTACTGTAATGGTGAGGTGAAATCGTATGGATTTATCCTTTCTCCAATCTACTAGCTCTCTAGCTCCTAGCTCCTTATGGCGCACGACCGTGCTAAATTCGGTTAATCAATCGCATGCAGTCAATCGGTCGTTTCCAACAATGCTAGCCACTTATTTGCAGCCAGAAGCGAGTTCTGCTGAGTTATTATCTAGTACCCAAGACGGGGAGCCGACTTATTTTTTGATCCCGTTCTCCAATTCCGATATGAGCAGCTACGCGCCCAAAATCATATGACGAATGCTTCCTCTGCAGGAAATACAAAAAAAAGCCGGGGCCAGCTTCGCCGATTTGACATTGTCTGAGCTCGAGAAACGTTTCCAGCCATTCATTGAAGCCGCCGCCGCGAAGCATGGGGTCGATCCAAAATTGATTTATGCCGTAATCAAGCATGAATCTAACTTCAACCCTACTGCACGAAGCTCAGCCGGGGCCGCGGGCTTAATGCAACTAATGCCAGGTACGGCAAGGGACTCAATGTAGACAACGTCTACGATCCGGCGCAAAATATCGAAGGTGGCACGAAGTATTTAAAGCAAATGCTGAACCGTTACAATGGCGATATCAAGCTTGCTTTAGCAGCTTATAATGCCGGTCCTGGAAATGTCGATCGCTATGGCGGGATTCCCCCGTTCAAAGAAACGCAAGGCTATGTGCCTCGCGTCTATCAAACCTACAAAGCTTAGACAGCGCCATGACCCAAGGCTGGGTTATGCGCTGTTTTCCTATTTGGAACGTAGTTCTTTCAACTGTTTCAGCGTTATTTCGTATTCCTGTTCAAGCTGCTCGGTCGGCATGAGTGATAATTTCCCAATAACCTCCTGAAGCCGATTCTCTAGTCTTAGTCGCTCCTCCTCTTTACTAGAAGGGACCTCCTTGCTGCGTGCCTGGTAATTGGCTAGAGTATCCGGATAATGCTCGATGATCTGCCCCGTAAATACGAAAAGTCCAGTAGCCACTGACTCAACAAAGCGCCGATCATGAGAGGTGAACAAAATGGTGCCAGGGTAGCTTTTCATCAGTTCCTCCAACGCTTCTTTTGCAGGCAAATCAAGAAAGTTCGTCGGCTCATCAAGTAAGAGTATATTTTTTTTGCCGAGCAAAAGGCTTGCCAAAGCAACCTTCCCTCGCTCACCACCGCTCAAAACGCCTATTTGTTTATGGACATCACCATGCTTCAAATCAAGCTGCGCCAAAGCAGAACGGATAAAAGCTTCCTCATAAGAGCTCTGTTCAATAATGAAGCTTAAAATTGAAGCCCGCTCATCAAGCTGCTCGAACTGCTGGGCAAAGTAACCGATATCCGCTTGTGTTGCTAGCTCGACTCCTGGTCCTAGCTCAGCTATTTTTTTTAGCAATGTCGTTTTTCCGGCCCCGTTTTTACCGAGTAAGGCTATTTTGTCCCCAGACGGACGACCGTCGAAAATGGTTTAAATAAACGAGCTTCATTGAAGCCGGCCTCTATTCCAGAAAGCTGTAAAGCCCGTTTTCCAGGAATTAAGCGGAAGTGTTGGATATTAAAAGATATGACTTCTGCATCCTTTGGCTTTTCCTTTGCTTCCAGACGTTCTGCTCTGGCCATGAGGCGCTGCCCACGCTTCGCAACGTCACCCTGCTTCTGCCTTGTTACAAGCTTGTGCAGCCTGGCCTCAGAGTTTCCCATTCTTGACGGTGCGCTTTTGAGCTTGCCCGCAGCGGCTTCCTTTTGCTTTGCCGCCTGTATCAATTGGTTTTTCTTCTTCACGTACGCCTCGTATTCCGCTTGCTTTTGTTGGTGCTTCTTTTCTTTCTCTTCTTTATACAGCGAATAATTTCCGGAGTACATCGTACATGTTCCATCTTCTATCTCAATGATTCTTTGACACACATGATCGAGAAGACTCCTGTCGTGACTAATGATGACTAATGCTCCTTGAATTGTTCAATCTCGCTCTCCAGCTTTTCGATTCCTGCGGTATCAAGGTGACTCGTCGGCTCATCAAGGAGAAGCAAATCGGACGGTTTAGAAAAGGCAGCCGATAGTTTCCTTCTCATAAGCTCGCCCCCGCTCATCGTCATCGCATTTTGCTCATATATCCCCCATTTTCCTAGCTCCTGCTTCGACACTCGTATTTCTTCATCTGCTTCGATCTGCCTGACAAAGCTAGTCGTTCCTGACACCTGAATCGTCCCTGTTTGCGGCTGCAAATCGCGCGCCAACAGTTTCATTAACGTAGATTTGCCAGCTCCATTCGCCCCAACAATACCAATTCGCTCTCCCGCCTGAATCGACAATGACTCAACCGAAAACAAACGACGTTCACCAAGCTCATGAACGACCTGTTCTACCCTTCTTAATATCATAAAAAAACCTCCCTATTTGTTCCTAGAGAGGTTTTGTATTCATTCTATGACAAGGCTCCCGTTAAGCGATCAAAATAACCGCACGGGTAACCAAAATATGGGAATGAATATTTCAAGACTACTCTCCAAGAACATGAATACGTCTAATGATCGTATATAACCAGTTCATGTTTTTCTTAAGAGAGTAATTACTTCATCGTCTTGACATTCATCCCTTTCGTGTATAGTTACTAACTAATTTAGCAGCAAATCGCCAGAATGTCAATTTAGCCATTCTGGTGATATATATCAACCTTTGCCGAAAATCTGATTCGCGGCAAATAAACCTCGCCTTACGACCGATATCTAGCTAGGGACAGCTGTTTAACCTGCTCAATCGTTTAACCTTGATTTCCACTGACACAAAATGACAATTTGATTAGATGGAATTCCTTTCCGTAATCGGGAATTCCATTCCACCATAGAACGGGTCAAATGCTTGTGTGAGTATGCATTTGCTTTTTCCTCCAATAATGATTTTACTAAGCGAAAAAAAAGCCCTTTTTATGGTTTTATTTTACAAATGTAGGGTGTTACAGTCAGATCATTTGCTGTTCTATGTCAGGCTTGCTACAATAAGAAAAAAAGTAATAGTTCATTTTTGAAGTGCATGACTAGATCGAAGCTTTCCTATTTGCTTAACAGGAAGTCAGCCAATCCTTTTTCAAAGACAATCGCTGTTCAATCAGTTAAAATGTTTAAATATATCCTAATTACATTGACAAAGGAGATTGACAATGACTGATTTAGGCAACAGCCCTTTTAGAGCACTCGGTGGTGAAGCCGTGCTGACGAACCTTGTTGATACGTTTTACGGCTATGTTTCCGAGCACCCTGATTTAACCCACTTGTTTCCGAAGGATCTGACCGAAACGGCCAGAAAACAAAAACAATTTCTCACTCAGTTTTTTGGAGGACCGCCGCTATATACCAGGAGCACGGGCATCCGATGCTTCGGGCCAGACACTTGCCCTTCGTGATTACACCAGTTCAAGCAGAGGCCTGGTTGTCATGCATGGAAAAAGCGATGGATGATGTCGGCTTGACAGGCACGATTCGAGAATATATGTTAGAGCGTTTACGAAAAACAGCTCACCATATGATCAATCACCCAGAATAGGCAGGAAAGGAGAATGACCATTGAAACCAAAGAACTCAGAAACAGTCTGTCATAATGAGCTTGGCATTTGTGGTCTTGATCCAAAGCATTCAATACAACCAAAACAACAAAAGCCTTTAGAAATTTATACATTTATTGACCCATTCTGCCCAGAATGTTGGGCATTCGAGCCAATTTTAAAAAAGCTGCAGGTCGAATACGGTGCCTACTTTCGCATTCGTTCCATCGTTGCTGGACGGCTTCAGTCTTGGAACGTGTGCAGAGAAACGAAAAGAGGGACTGCTCGTAAAGGAGAGCTTGCGGTATTATGGGATCGGATCGCCAATGAAAGCGGAATGTCTTGTGATGGCGATTTTTGGCTGGAGAATGAATGGTCTTCTCCATACAAAGCATCTTTAGCAATCAAAGCTGCGGAGCTACAAGGCCCGAAAGCAGGCACACGCTTCTTGCGTAAAATGAGAGAACACTTTTTTTTAGAAAAGCAAAATATTACTGAAGAAGCCGTCTTATTTCGATGTGCAGAAACGGCAGGTCTCGATATAGATGAGTTCAGACGCGATTTAGTCTCCTCTGGGGCGGAAAAGGCACTTCAGTGCGATTTGAAAACATTAAGCGAAATGGACGTCGATGTCGTCCCTACCTTTGTTTTTTTCAGTGATAATGTTGACGAAGATGGAATTAAGGTTAAAGGACTGTATCCATATCACGTTTATGTCCAAATCATTGCCGACTTACTTGGCCACGAACCCAAGCGCGCAGCGGCTATCACCATTGAACAATTTCTAAAGCGGTATGCAGTAGTTGCATCGATTGAAGTAGCAGTCGTATTTAATTTAAGTGTTGAGGAAGCAGAAAAACAATTGAAGGTATTACGTCTTCAACAAAAGGTTGAATCGATCCCAGTGAAGTACGGGACATTTTGGCGCTACATTGAAGCATAGAAAAAGAGCAACCACCTTAGCGGTTGCTCTTTTTCTTCTCTATGGGGGAGAGAATGTGACATGCTTCACATATATAGAATACCCGATCCTCAAAAAGGTGGCAACAGTGTTCTTGGATTGTTCATTCATTTGACAAATCTATGTTAACTTGTCTTAAAAGTGTGGACCCGTTCATAGAATTAAAGGAAAGGTTCAACGAAGTGCTACCTGAACAATGGACACAGTTATGCTTTAAGCTTTTCCCTTTTTATCGCCTTATTTCTATGTTGTTCTTGGGCATATACTTCTTTAAGTAAATCATAGGATTATCGAAGAGCAGCAGGAGGTTTTATTGGCAAGTAAAGTCAATGCAAGGAATCCCTTTGAACTCCAATAATTAAAGGAGCTGATTGAACTGAAGCATAAACCATTGATAAAACGGCTGATTGGGCTCCTGTTTGTCCTCTTTTCCTTCTACCTTTATACTTTGTCGCTTATGCACCTTTTTCCTACCTACGTATCGGCTCCTTTACTTTTCATGTCCATCGTCTTTTTACTGGCTCCAAGTCGGAAACGCAAACGTTTTAAAGGATTCCGCTAAACGCCTCCAGCCTCATGGGGGCTGAGAGGGCAGCGGAACGCTTGTGCCAGTATGGAAAATCGCACCTTGGCATTTCTGCGAAATTGCCGAAGAGGGTATGGCTTCTTCCAATGCTTGAGCTACTCTCGAACTTGCAGCAAGGCGCGTTTAACAA
>BAXO01000065.1 GCA_001310555.1 Bacillus sp. JCM 19058 | reverse complement strand
CATAATATATGTTATAATTATATTATGTTATATTGAATCGATTTGGGAAAATATTATGTAGAGCCGTAGAACGAGTTGTGAAATTAGAAGATTAAAGGAGCGATAAAATGACGAGTTTAACAGGACAAGAACATGCTATTACTTTCACAGAAATAGACTTAGTTAATGACGAGTTCTATAATATTCTAACTTTATGTATAGGAAAAACTTACGAAGAAGCTTTGACATTTTTCAATCAAGTGAAGGAATCCTATCCGAAGCATGAAGGTGAACCTGAAATCGTGATTGACTTTATTGACAATGATTGGAGCATTATAAACGATTACCCCTTATCAAAAGAAAATGCCAGACACTTAGCCCAGCGAATGGGTCACGTATTAATTTTTAAATCAGATGGAAACAGGTAATCTCAAAATAAGAATATATTAATTTAAATCAGGTGATGGTTATGAAATATGTAGAGCCTATACGGGATATAAAAAAAATAGAAAGCATGAAAAAAATCCTTTTAGCTCAAAGTGAGAGGAACTATCTTTTATTTACGATTGGCATCAATGCCCCTATCGAATATCTGATTTAGTTCGAATACAATTTAAGCATGTGTTAGATGAAAAAAGTAAGGTACGCACTCACCTTGTATTAAAAGAGATAAAAACAGGCAAAGAAAATAAAGTAGCCCTTTCCAAAGGGGTAAAAAAAGCCATATCGAATTATGCAGATGACTATTATTCAGGAAATCCCGAAGACTATTTGTTTAAAAGTCGAAAGTGTAAACAACCCTATTTCGCGAGTTCAGGCATGGAACATCATCAATGATGCTGCTGAGGAATTAGGCATTGATAATATCGGCACGCATTCTCTCCGAAAAACGTTTGGATACCATCAAATTAAAAGGGGGACAAGTATTACTCTATTGATGAAAATGTTCAATCATAGTTCTGAAGCAATAACCTTGAGATATATCGGTATCACTCAGGACGATATGGATGCTACTGTTCAAGCATTGGATTTATAGGTAAAGAAAGGACTGAGAGGAAGTGGTGACATGGTTATAGAAACGTATTATTCTAAATTATCCTTAAAAGAAACAAAGCAATTTAGAGATTTTGCCAAAAAAATTGTTTTATCTAATTACTGAGGGATCTAATCATGTTTAATTGGGCGATGTTTATAACTCTTGTTTCTATCTCTATTCCGGGAACGACTATTTCTTCAATTTTGCTTAATAATAAAAAGGCTTCGGGAAAAAGAGACGTACCAATTATTGTAGCTATTATTTTACAAATCGTTTTCCTAAGTATATTTGTTGCATTGGGTGTTGCACTAATTAATAAAATTAATCTTAATACAGAAAATATCTATATTAGTAGTTGGATTGATGCTGCCTTAGTAGCTATTGGGTGTTCAATTACACATATTGTAATCTATTATGGTTTCTTTAAACCTCGTTTAGGCAAAGCTTTTTATAAGATTGAAAAACATAGAAATTCAATTGGTATCGCGAATCGAATACTATATGCAAGTGTAGTTGAAGAGTTAATTTTTCGTTGGGGCATAATGAGTTTATTACTTTGGTTAACGCAATCTTACCTAACAGAAGGAATATCGGTACTCTCATCTATTGTTGTATCTAGTTTGATTTTTACGCTAGCACACTATCAAGGTTCGTCAATAGCTGGTAAGTCATTTACACTGTATAGCTACATCTTTATTGGCAATATGCTTGTAGGCATTATTTGTGGATGGCAATTTTATGATAATGGCATAATTGCTGCAATACTGGTTCATATATGCTTTCATTTAATTTTATATCCGTTTGAAGTTAAAGTTCTAAAAAGTGAACAGACTAATTTATCAATATGATACAACTAAAACATATTTACCTTATAGGGGTGGGGTGGTTATGGTTACTAATCTCTCCTGTTACTGACTAGACAGGTTATCTCTCAAAAGAAGTATAAACTGTCTAGTCAGTAGAGATCGCAATTAGAATAGTGCGCCCTTTTACTTAATAAAGCGCGAAGACCTTTCTTATTGTAGTTATGTTGTTGTCTGAAGCCATTTCCTATACCCTTCATATGCAACTAGATCCATTTCATGATAACCAAGGGAACTAGGATGAACACAATTTTTGGACCATAAGCTATTATTCTTAGTTATGGCATGATCTCAAAACTCTATTAAACAAACACCATACTTATCACCTAGCATACGAATCATCTCACTGGCTTGAATTAACTGTTCTTTTATAATCATTTTCTTATCTTCATCCAGAGGTAGTCTAATAGTAAAATTGTTGAGGGGAAACGCCTCTTTTATTGTTGGCCATAAGTCCAAATACAAAATAGTATAGTCTAGAATGAACGGAGTATAAAAGTGCCATGTGAATATAACTCTCTAATTATTGATATAAAGTTGTGTATAGCAGGAGATAAATAACGCTGAGAATGATACGAAATATAAACTGTTCTTTTTGGCAATTTTCCTTGAAGATAGATTAATTTAATTTTATTTAATGGATCAAGCTTAAGAAGCTTCAGGTACAACTGACACGCCAAGTCCGGATTCAACTAACACTCTAGCTGTTTCTAAGCTTTCTGTTTCGTAGTTGATGCGAGGAATATACTCAATTTTCTGATAAGCCTCAATCAAACTTTCTCTAACGTTATATCCCGTTAAACTATGAATCAATGTTTCGTTTTGTAACTCAGAAATATCTATGCTAGAAAAATTCTCTAGACGGTGTTCCAGAGGGGTGATTAATATTAACCTTTCTTCAAAAATGGGGATGTAGTTCATTTCATTTTCATTATCTTTATTAAAAATAGAAGTTACACCGATATGGATTTCATAATTCTTAAGACTATTTTCTATTTCATTTGGGCTCATTTCAATTATTTTAATGTCCATAGTGGGGTATTTGTTTTTAAAATGACTAATCACTTGAGGGAGCAAATATCTAAAAGATTCAATTATTCCGATATTTAATTTTCCAAAACCTATATTTTTTTACATCCTCCATTTCTTTGATTATATGATCAAATTCATTTAACAACTTACATGCGTGTTGATAAAGTACTTGTCCCTGTTCTGTCAAAGCTAATTTTCTTGTGCTTCGCTCAAACAGCTTGCACCCGAGCGTTTGCTCCAATTGTTTAATAGAATTGCTTAACGAAGGTTGAGAAATATGTAACTCTTCTGCTGCAACTGTGAATTGTTTATTCCTAGCAACGGTTACAAAATATCTAAGAATACGGATGTCCAATTGCTTTCCCTCCTTTATAGCTTAAAACTATAAATATATTCAAAATATATATTTCACATTATAATTTTGACCATCTATAATTGCAAATTAAGTAAAGCGGTTTCAATTTTGGTAATAGGAGGTGGTTAAAATTATCTTAATTGCTCATGAATCAATAAGGGGGAATTCATTATTTATATACTTGAATTAGATATGATTACCTTCCCTGCATTGGGTGCTATTTTATTAATACTAGGAACTTGGATAGTTAGGAAAGTTAATTTTCTTCATAAATATTCAATCCCTAGTCCTGTAATCGGTGGATTTGGCTTTGCCATTTTAATGTTAATAGGAAGAGAAACTGGGCTAGTTCAAATTGAGTTCGATGAGACCTTATATGACTTATTCATGTATGTGTTTTTCGTAACCATAGGCTTAACGACAGGATTGGGCATTTTAAAAAAAGGGTGGAAAATTACTTCTTCTTTTCATGCTAATTTGTTGGACACTTGCTTTTGTACAAAATGGTGTTGGTATTGGGATGTCATTATTGCTCGGAGTTGATCCTCTATTTGGCTTATGGCCGGACAGGCGTCTCTTCAAGGTGGGCATGGGTTAGCTGCTTCTTTGGCACCAGTTGTTGAATCCCTTGGTGGAGAAGGAGCGCTCACAATCGGAATGACTGCAGCCACATATGGTTTAATCGCTGGTTCTTTGTTGGGTGGACCAATAGGGACTTGGTTAATTAACAGAAACAAAGTAAAAATTGAAACAGACGAGCAAAACTTAAGTCTTTTAGAAAGCCATTTAAGTCAAAAAGATAACGATCTAGTTACAGGAAACAGCATTTTGATTAGTGGAGCTATCATATTTACTACGTTAGCAATTGGACTTCCCACTGCTCAATATATTACTGATGTCACAGGATTCACAATACCTGGACATATATTCAGTCTGTTCTTAGGTATTTTATTTCGTAGTTTTAATGATTGGAAAACGATAGTACCAATTTCCACAAAGTCAATGGAGGCCATTTCCAGTGTTTCTCTAAATATGTTTTTAATAATGGCATGATGCAATTAAATCTTTGGGAATTGTATGATCTCGCCTTACCATTAGTCGTCGTGTTACTAGTTCAGACTATTTTCACTGTTCTATTAGCCGTATTTGTTTTGTTTAGAATATTAGGCAAAAATTACGAATCAGCAATTATGACATCTGGATTTATTGGCTATGGTTTAGGGGCAACACCTAATGCGTTAGTAGTGATGGATTCAGTAAGTAGAAAATATGGCCTAACTCCTAGAAAAGCTTTTATAATTATTCCCGTCGCCGGGACAGTTTTAACTGATATAGTCGGAGTTCCTTTATTTATATTTCTTGCAAATTTGTTTGCTCAATAAAACATAAGAGTAGAAGGAGAAATTTTTATGACAAATAAAATCAATATGCCTATTACCGGAATTGCGTCGTTTGCTAAATATCCAATCTGTGAGGATTTAGAAAAATTAGATAGTGATATAGCTGTCTTAGGGGTTCCTTATGATACTGGAGTAGGTTTTTTTTATCAGGCTGCCGTTTTGGTCCTAGAAGAATACGTGAGGTTTCCACACATTATGCTAGAGGTAGTGCTGGCTTTTATGATCCTGAAAGAGATGAAGTCTTTTTAGGTGAAGGAACTAATATCGTAGATGCAGGCGACGCTGATGTAGTTCATGGTGACATTAACGGTTCCTTTAATAGCATTGAATATGCCGTCAGGAAAATTAGAAATAGAGGGGCTATACCCGCAATAATGGGTGGTGATCATTCCATTTCGATTCCGATAGCAAGAGCATTAAATGATGAAGAAGATGTAACAGTCATCCAATTAGATGCTCATCTAGACTGGTCAGATGCACCAGGGGGACAAACTTTAGGGAACGGAAGCCCAATGCGAAGAATGTCAGAAATGGATCATATTAATAAATGGTGCAAATTGGTCTTCGCGGACTTGGTAGTAGCAGAAAGGAAGACTTTGATGCTGCAAAAGAATTTAATAGTGAATTAATTTCCGCAAAGGATCATTCGAAATTGGGGTAGAGGGTATTCTGGACAGAATACCGAAATCTGACAAGTATTATGTGACAATAGATATTGATTGTTTCGATATCTCACTAGCTACAGGAACTGGTTCACCATCTCCTGGCGGATTTTCCTTCGATTTTCTGAATGACATTTTAATTGGAATAGCTGAAAAAGGGAACGTCATTTGTTTTGATCTTGTAGAGGTAGCTCCGCAATATGATCCGACTGGAGCCACTTCACGTGTTGCTGCAATGACTATGTTGAATTTTATGGGACACATATTAAAGAACAAGAAATAATGCATTTTTTGTTACGTTCCTATCGTTATGTTGAAATAGATAACCATGGGATGATTCGTACTAAATAGGTGCTGTGATAAATGGCAAATGCTCAATTGGTTCAATGACGAAAAAGAAGATTTACCAAGACACTAACATCGGTTTGTTAAGTGTCTTTTTTTTATCTAAATACAGGTATAACATCTAACTAAAAGTGGGTGAACAGCCTCTAAAAACGATTGATTTTTCGGAAGTCAGAAGGTCGTATGGTCATATGCTTATTAAAAATTCGACTGAGATAATAACCACTTTTGTAGCCGCTTTCGTGTGCAATCGTCTCTAAATTCCAATCGGTTTCTAATAATAAGTTGGCCGCTTTTTCGATGCGAATGGAAGTCAAGTATTGCAATGGGGTCATATGATAGACTTTTTTGAAGCTGCGAGTCAATTGAACGGATGACATTTGGAATTTTCTGGCGACATGCTTAATTTCGATCGATTGATGAGCATGGTTTTCTAGAAAAGCAAGGACTTGTTCTAATACAGGGTCGCCTGGTGACTTTGCCCTTTTCTCTCGAAGAGACATGAATTGTAGTCGCTCATGACGATCCACATATCGTGAAAATAATGTTGTTTTAACGGAGCTATATCAGAGAGGGAGTGTAGTTTTCGTAGTTGCTGATAATTTTCTAATAAGCGAGTAGTAAGAGGGATAAATAGTCTATGTTCATTTTGTTGCAACTTGTCTTGTAAGAACCCCATTTTATGATATGGAAAATCAAAAGAAATAGCGTGAAAGCTTAAAGGGCTTTCGGTTTTGCGATGAAAAGCAAACCTAGGGGGGCAAATCACAATGTCTCCCTTTTTTGCGTGTCCTGCGATTGATCAATCCGGTATGTAAAATCCCCTTCTTCGATGGCGAATAACATCCAAGTTGAATACGTATCTTGTGTTAGTAAAAAAACACTCCTTTTTATTCCAAAATACATGATTAATCAATTGTGGAAATATTATAGAGGTATTCAATTTACTCATCCTTTTTGAAATTTTGGATATGACAAAGTAAATTATGTGTATTTTAAAGTTTTTTTTATTTTGCATATTCTGTTTATTAAAGATATTCATTCAAATTATATCATAATGGGTTTGTATTTGTTGGGAGGAAGTAGGTTTTACAGAATTTAAATAAGAATACGATTTCAAGATGTGTATTATCACTTCGTTCAACGTAATTTGAAAGGGGTAAAGGGAGATGAAACATTCGGATTTGTATTGTGATGTATTAGTCGCTGGAGGTGGAGCAGCTGGAGTTCCAACGGCAATTGCTGCTGCACGGAACGGGGCTAAAGTGATCTTATGCCAAGATCGATCTGTACTGGGAGGAAATGCTTCCAGTGAGGTACGTATGCATATTGTCGGAGCAGATGCCAGTGGAAAACGTGGGAAAGAGCTAGAAACGGAAGCAAGAGAAGGTGGCATTATCGAAGAGATTCGCTTAGAAACGGCTGTACGAAATCCTCAACGTTCATCATCAATGCTGGATCTAATTTATTATGAAAAATGTCGTGAAAACGACAATTTAACCTTATTGTTAAATACGGTCGTAACGGATGCTATAACCGAGCAAAATAACATAAAACAGGTAGTTGCGGAACGGCAATCAACAGAAGATATTTTTACGATTAAGGCCGCTATTTTTGTCGACTGTACAGGTGATGGACGCTTAGGGAAGGAAGCGGGCGCCTCTTATTTTTGGGGACGAGAGAGTAAGGAAACGCATAATGAAGATTTCGCGAATGATGAAGGAGATGATTATCGACAGGGATCAAGCTTATTGTTCCAAGCAAGGGATGTAGGTTATCCTGCAAAGTTCCAGGCGCCAACATGGGCAAGAAAGTTTACAGAAGAAGACCTAAAGTTGCGCCCTCATGCTTCAGTTGGTACGGACAAGGGACTGGAATATGGTTATTGGTGGGTAGAATGGGGCGGAACACTAGATACCATTAAAGACAATGAAACGATCCGCGATGAATTATTAGCCATCATGTTAGGTGTATGGGATCATATTAAAAATGACGGCGATCATGGTGCCGATCATTGGGCATTAGAATGGTTCGGCTTTTTACCTGGGAAACGGGAAAGCCGTAGATTTAAGGGCATGTATGTATTAACTCAAAACGATTTAACGGACGCTAAACCTTTTAAAGATGCGATTGCTTATGGAGGATGGCCAATCGATTTACATCCCCCTGAAGGGATTGATGCGACCGATGTGAAACCTACGAATAGTATTCAAGTACCACATTTATATGATATCCCTTTAAGGGCATGTGTATCAAAGGACATTGAAAATTTAATGTTTGCTGGGCGAAATATTTCCGCTACACATGTGGCCTTTGCTTCTACTAGGGTCATGGCTACCTGTGCAGTAGTCGGACAGGGTGTTGGAACAGCTGCAGCGTATGCGGTGAAAAAGGAACTGACACCACATGAGCTATTATCGGATCATCTGTCTCTTTCGGCAATTCAACAAAATCTACTCAGAGATGATGCCTATCTCATTGGTGTAACCAATGAAGATACAAACGATTATGCGAGAAAGGCTACTATTACCGCATCAAGCGAGAGGGATGATGGCCGTGCTATAAATATTATTTCTGGACAGACGCGCGCTACTTTTGGTCCTAAAGGGGTTAAAAGAAACAGAGGGATAGAAGGCACCAATCGCTGGATAAGTGCCGCTTCACCTGGAGCAAGGCCAGAGTGGCTCGAATTAATTTGGGATGCTCCTTTTCAACTTGGCGAAATCCGATTGGTCTTTGATAGTGGTCAACACCGAGTATTGACACTTAGCCAATCAAACGGTTATGTAAAGAAAATGAAATGGGGCCGTCCACAGCCAGAGGTCGTGAAGCATTATACAATCGAGTGCGAGGTTGGTGGGAAGTGGCAAACACTGTTTGAGGAAAAAGATAACTATCAACGGCTTTGTATCCACTCCGTCGCAGGCAATCCAACTACAAATAAGATACGAATAAATGTACATGAAACACATGGTTCCGAACAGGCTAGAATAAATGAAGTGAGAATTTATCCGGCACGCGAATGAAACAGTGACGTCGATACAATGAAAGAGTTTTCCACACTTCATGAAAGGAAGGTTTTATAAATGAGGATTTGTAAGGGCTTTCTTAAAGGAATAATCGGTATGACCACCATGATTATGATCGCATTTGTTACAGCAGCTTGCACGGGGGAAGTAGGTTCTCCCCTAAATGAAAGTAACGATGAGGAAGAAAAGCAAGTAGAAGATGTTACTGTGACGATTATGGCGCATATTTTTGATGAGGAGCGTTTCGAGGAATTTATAAAAGAACCAATAGAGGATAAGTTGCCACATATTACTGTAGAGCAAATTGAGGATACGCCGATGGAGGATTTACTGTTAAACGATGCGGTACCGGATATTATTCATATAGGCAATCAAGGGGGATTATATTCCAGTATCGTTGAATATGAGCTTGAAGTTGATTTAATCGAGTTGGCAGACAAACATGATTTTGACTTAGAACGTATTGAGCCAAGTATTATCACCTCCTTCATTAACCAAGATCCGACGGGGGAAGGAAGATTACTTGCCATGCCTTATAATCGAGGGGTTCGAGCACTGTATTACAATAAAGATATTTTTGACTTGTTCGGGGAACCGTATCCTGAAGATGGGATGACATGGAAAGAGACGTTGGATTTGGCCTCTCGTCTCACAGCGACAAGGGACGGGGTGGATTACAAAGGATTTACGTTTGATATGAGAGAGAACGATACAGCCTCTCGACTTCCAATCCAACAACTGTCAATAAATTTTACCGACCCCGAAACGGGCGAATTGCTTTTTTTTGGAGGATTCGATATGGTCCGATATCGCTTCCCTGTATCAAGACTTTGTAAACATTCCAGGGAACTATCCTTTTCCAACGTTCTATAATGGATTTATCGAGGAAGGGACTGTTGCTATGTCTCCATATTGGAATGCGATTACAACAGTGCATGGTGAAGGAAACATTAATTTTGATTTGACAACCTTCCCACTTTGGGATGGGCACCCGGAGTATGCACCGATTTCATGGAGTAATGCTTTTGCGATTACGGCAACGAGTGAACATCCAGATGAAGCGTTCGAAGTTTTAGCCTATATATTATCCGATGAGGCGCAAAAAATGCAATCAAGTAAATATGCTTTAGCCTCACCATTAATAGATCCGGAGATGCAGGAGGTGTTTGGCGAGGAAATCGAAGGGATGCAAGAATACAATACAGACGCATTTTTCAAATACCCCCCTAACCCCGGACCGGAGAACGTCAGTCCGTACGAACGCTATTTAAACCTCAATACGCTAGTGGAGTCGATCGATTGGAGAGTTTTATTTGATGAGGATACGGACGTGAATTCATTTTTACGCCGAGAGAAAGAGCGCTTAGATATGTTGATTCAAGAACGAATCAAGAATGAATAGTGAGAAAAGAAGTCGAAAAAAATGGATAGTGATCAAAATTAATAGGCGGCCGAAGAAGGTGATAGGTATTCAATTCCTATCGCCTTCTTCGGCCAGTTATGGAGGATTATGACTGGGTTATTATCGATACTCTTTCAGGCTTATCAGACCAACCGCTTCCATGAGATTAAGGGCTGCAGTTGTGACTATACGCTTCCTGTTTGATACTGATTGACGCCGTGAATTCTGGAGTAGTAGCTACTAACCAATATGAAGCTTCTTTTACAACCAATCTTGGCGTAATGAAAAATAGAAGAAATTTTAATGTCACGTCGAAATAGTACAAGAAAACCAAATTGGAACGGTTAGGTGTTAATGGAATTTTAAGATTACGTGAGTGTTCGTGAGAGAATTAAACTTTATTGATGGAGGTTTCTCAGTGATTATTTTAATTTTGTTTTTATTAGCATTTTACTTAATTTTTGTTATCCACTCGATCGTTAACCGTTCTTTAAGAAACTTTCATTTAGGAAATTTAATTGTTCTACCGTTCTTTGGATTAATCTTACTGTTTGTTTTTACATTTGACGCAAGCAGACCATCTGAATCTTTATTAAAAGGGCGAGCCTACTCAGAAGTGTCAGAATGGGAAAAATTACTTTACGGATTACAGACAAATCCAATGGTTGTGCTATTAATAATAATCTCACTTTTATTAATTAGCTATTCATGTGTCAAAATGATATCAAGTACACTTAAAAAGAATTGAAGCTTAATGATTGTGATAGACTTATACGAAGAGGTAAGCTCAAGCTCAATGGATATTTTCACAATACTTCGGGTCTAGCAGGAGCAAAAGCCTTTCGTGCACTTTATCTGTTTGACTTCATACGATAGGCGGTTTAATAAAAGATAGAGAGCTGCCGAAAAGAAAGGAGTGCTAATCCAATACAATTATATTATGTGAAATTTCAAAAAATAACGGCTACCTTATATGTGCAGCCGTTATTTTATTACCAAATCTGGAGGGGTTTGCTCCATTTAAAAGTCTTAGATATATTGCTGCGGTTACGTGTTTCATCGGAAGTGAAGTGTGATTAGCTAGGAGTATCTGGCGCTTGAAATTTCCCTGAATTTATGTCGTTGATAAAACTACTAACTAGATCAGCGCATTCTTGGTGATGCGTCTCCAAAAGGAAGTGTCCACCTTCGAAAACATGGATTTCTAGCGTGTCGAGAACACGGCTGTAAGCGATGATTTCCTCCAACTCAAAAAAAATGTCGTGTCGCCCCCAAAGTAAGAGACAAGGTGGCTGGTTCTCGCGGTGGTAGGACTCAATAATAGGAAAGCGAGCAACATGTGCTTGATAGTCATTAAAGATTTGAAAGTGAATGTCGATATGTCCTGGTCTCGCCATTAGTGCCCAGTCAAGATGCCAGCACTCAGGTGGATGAAGAACTTTTAGACGTTCGGGAAGACCCCAAATATATGTGCCGCGTGTCCCCTCGAAATTAAGCCACTCAGGTAGTTTGGCTTTGTTTTCCTCGGTGGGATTAGCCCAATATTCTTTCGGCGTGTCCCAATCAGCGCCCAATCCCTCATCGTGCGCATTGCCATTCTGGACGATTAAGCCAAGTATACGATCTGGTCGTTGAGTCGCAAGATAGTAGCCGACGGGTGTGCCAAAGTCGGTGACGAAGAGGAAAAACCTTTTAAGTCCGAGACTCTCGATGAAAGCCTCAATCGAAGCGGCAATATTCTCAAACGTATACGTGTAGTCATCAGTTGATGGCGACGAAGAGAATCCGAAACCAGGTAAATCAGGAGCAATGACATAAGCTGATTCTGAGAGTGGTTCAATAATGTTACGATACATATGTGAGGAGCTTGGAGATCCATGAAGGAGCAGTATTGCAGGCATCTCTGGATTCCCCGCATATCTGTAAAAAAATGTCTATACCTTTGACTTCAATGGTTTGGTGACAGGTTTTGTGACGATTCTTATTCATGTTTTACTCCTTTCAATGCCTTGTTTATTAAGAAACAATATAGCTAAGTAACCACCATAATTGATTACGATAGTTACTTTTGTTAAAATTATCATATCGCAAGTAAGTTTGTCAAATAAGGAGAAGGATAAATGGATTATTTATGTTTGGATATTGTTAATAGCAACTTAACTGACTGGCGTAGTTCAGCAATTAAAAGGGATATGCTTGATGATCCTCAATGGCTAAGTCAGTTATTTGACAAGTGGGACCTAGGAGCATTATTACATTTAGACTCAGTTACAAAAGAGCGTCTTACTTCATTACGAAAGAACATGCATGAAACTATAGTTGAGATAAATGCAGGGCAATCAGATCAAGTTAAGTTAAGGGAGATTAATAATATCCTGCAAAGTGTGAGCATGAATGTTTATTTAGTCTATGATGAACCTGAATACCAGATTGAACATGATTACAATGAGGCCGGGTGGTCATTAGTAATTTGGCGTATTGCTTATTCTTTTGCACAACTCCTAACTAATAAAGATAAAAGTCGAATAAAAATATGTGATAATCACGATTGTGGCTGGGTTTTTTTTCGATCAAAGCAAAAACAAAGCTCGACGTTGGTGTGATGCTAAAGTTTGCGGCAATATCATGAAAGCGCGTCGATTCCGTGAAAGGCAAAAAAAACAGCGAATGTGACACATTCTGATTTTGTTAGATCATGAGAAAATGCGATCATAAAGAAAGCCTGAAAAATAAAACCGAAATTTGGATACCGGTACAAAAAGCGAAACAAAGATACCAAAATTGAAGTAGAGATGATATCTAGGGGTGTTCGTAGACAATACGGAGGAATTGAACGGAGTGTATTTAGAAAATGATTCTGTGAAAATAGGAGGGGTGAGGATTAATATTAAAGATATTATTTCTTCTCACAATTTAGCAGTAGACACGTATAAGGAATTAAAATCTGGGCATTCAAATGCAAAAAAAAGTTAAGCTCTATTCAGACAGCGGCAAACCAGTATATCTATTGAAATTCTACAGTATTGAGAAAAAGGATAGGATTAGGCTTCAATTTGATTTACTAAAGAAGCATTATGAAAATGATGTTTTGTGCCATCAACCAATAATATTTGAATCAGACGAAGAGAAGCAAGTGTGCTACTTAGTATTATCATACATAGATGGAACGAGTGGAGATTCAGCTTTGGCAGCATTAGGAACAGACTTACAATATCAGGTTGGGGTACAGGCCGGAAAAGAATTAAGGAAAATTCATTTAATCACTCGGGATCATTCTTTTAATTGGTATAAAAAAACGGTTAGAAAAATATCGAAATAAAATAAAAACATGCAAAGGGTTAGGACTTACTTTCTATAAACAGAGATTTATGGAAAGCTATATCAATGAGAATATACCTATCTTAAAAAAATAGTCCCGTTTGTTTTCAGCATGATGACTTTCACCCTCAAAATTTAATTATAAAAGACAAGAAATTAAATGGTATTATTGATTTTGATCGATTTGATTGGGGCGATCCATTAGAAGAATTTTTTAAACTACCTAAATATACCATACAGGTAAGCGCTTATTTTGCCAAAGGTCAGGTAATGGGATACTTTAATAACAAAATTCCTGATCTATTCTGGAGAAAGTATAACTTGTTTGTTGCTTTAAATTTGCATGCGAGTCAAATTGGTGGTCATGTCATGGGGAATTTAAAGTACGTACAAGAAAGGACTCGGGGTATAATTGAAACTCATGATTTTATCAATAATAAACCACCTGAATGGTTTGAGGAGTGTAAATAGCCTTTCGGGAGATCTTTTGTATAACCCGAAGACAACTTTCCAAGCTTACGCGAAATGGAATTTCGCAAAAATTATTTTAATTAATTATTGTTGTGACTAATAAACGTATTTAAGAAGCTTTTTAATCCGGGAGTCAATTAAACAATCGAGCGCTGCTTGTTTAACGAGCAGCGCCTTTCTGCATGAGGTTATTTCTTTTCTTTGGACCAAAAGCGGTCAAGTATATAAGATAATTCACCTGAATGGTCTTTATTTAACTCATGCCCTCCGCCTTTTATCAATAAATACTTCGAGTTGCTTATATGGGTATTTAATTTTTCCGCTGCGCGTTTATTTGCAAAATCCTTCTCTCCACATACAATCAAAGAATCGCATGTAATATCTACTAATTCTTTGGTGAAATTCAAATGTGTCATAGATTTTGTTAAACCAATGACTTGTTTCTTATCAACACCCATTTTCAGAAATACAGCTTTAGGCATAAAATAAAACATACAGTTCTGAATGGCAAATAGTAGCTTCGGCACTTTGTATTGTGCACCAATTAAAACTAGAGAAGTAACCTTGTCCGGTCGGTCAATGGTATAATTAAGTGATAATATGGCACCTAAAGAAATGCCGCATAAGTTTAAGGGGCCTCTTAAATTATCGCAATATCCTTTGAATTCATGATACAAATTCTCATAAGTAGGATTGGTGTTACCAAGAAGAGTGAACAGATCTGGACAGGACACGTTCAAATCTAAATTTAAACTTTCAATGATTTTATTCCAACTTGAGAAATTTTGGCCCAGTCCATGAACAAACACATAGTGCATTTTAAACACTCCCAACCATATAGTTATATTTTCTTATTAATATAATAACTCAAATGTGGGCCATTGTTCATTTAAAGAGGGCAGATGTGTTATTTATTGGTTGTAAAGTGGCTGATTGTATGATATTTTTATAATGATCGTTCTATCTAAAGAGGGTGCAAAAATGAGTAAAAAGAAACAAGATTTGTTACAACATGCAGAAATATTATTTTATCAAAACGGCTTTCACGCCATCGGACTCAAGCGGATAGTGAATGAAGCAGGAGTCGCTTTAATGACGTTATACAATCATTTTGGCTCTAAAGAAGACCTGATTCTAGAAGTACTTAAAAATCGAGAGATGAGATATTTTTCACTTTTGAACGCAGCTGTTACAAGAAAAATTACAGAAGGTAGTCTTTCGATTGCGTTGTTATTAGCTGAAGCACATATGAAGTGGCAACGCGATCACGGAACAAACGGATGTATGTTTTTAAGAGCAAAAGAAGAATATTCTTTTGAAAATGAAGAAATCGTGGGGCAAGTAGTGGCTCACAAAAATAATTTAATCTCATTTTTTTTATGAACATGGTTTTACGCAAAATCGCTCAACTCAGTTAGCCATTTTGTTTGAAGGTGCTACTGCATTATCCGAAGTATTAGATTTGAACGTTGTTGCTAAAAACCTTACCTACCTAGTAGAAAATATGTTTAAAGAGTAAGCTAGATTAATCTTTAGCTTACTCATTTTAAACTAATAAATATAATGATCGTTCTATCTAAAAAAGGAGCTTGTATCTATGTGGAAGTATGTACTACCAGGAATTGCGATGGTTGGTGTTACTTATGCGTTCGCTCGATTTAGTTTTGGGCTATTTCTACCTCATATTTCAGATTCACTAAGTCTCACAGAAAGTAATGCTGGTTTTGTTAGTTCAACCGCTTATGCATCCTATACTTTAGCTTTATTGATTTCTTCACTTTTAATTCAAAAATGGGGTCAACGGAGAGCCATCCAATTTGCTGGACTGAGTGCAATGCTGGGCTTATTAGGAATTGCATTTTCGTCTAATTTTTATATGTTAGCTTCTAGCGCCTTTGTCGCTGGGTTTGGAAGTGGCTGGTCATCACCTGCATATGCTCAAATCGCAGCAACCTCCTTAAAGGAAAAGGATAAAGATAGAGGAAATACTTGGATGAATAGTGGAACGAGTTTCGGGCTAATAGTGTCTGGTCCTATCGCACTTCTTTTCACCGAACATTGGAGACTCTCGTTTATTCTTTTTGCCGTTATAGCTTTAGCCGTATCCATTTGGAATACATTAATTATCCCCTCTAAAGTTTCTGTTTCAGTAAGAACAGAACAAATAAAGTGGCTTTATTCCATAAAACAAGCTAAGCCCTTACTAACCGCTTCTTTAATTGTAGGTGTAAGTTCTTCAGTTTATTGGACGTTTTCAAGAAGTTATTTAACAGCTGTTCATCACATGAGTAACTTTGAAAGTGTGTTCTTTTGGGTTTTGATGGGAGTTGCAGGAGTCATTGGAGGGTTTACAGGAGGTTTTATAAAGAGAGCTGGTCTAGCCTTATCCTACCGCCTAACTCTCATGATGATGATGGTCTCTATCATTATTATTACTCTACCTAATGCTATGACTATATACTCCTCTGCAATTTTTTTTGGAGTGACTTATATATTTATGACAGGAATTTTAATTGTTTGGTCCACACGTATCTTTACGAATTTTCCATCGATGGGTGTTAGTTTATCATTTTTATTTTTAGGGATAGTCAATCTATTGGTTCTTTCATTGCTGGAGGGACAATCGATGTGATTTCATTCTCCTTTAGCTTTGTTTTATTTTCTCTCATTGGACTTATAGGGTTGGTTGTCCCCGTAAAGTATTCTGTTTAATAATAAGCTGGACAAAGCCCAGTCATTAAAGTCTTCAAATTTGTATACTGGTACAACCTTTCTTTTATAGACTTTTTGATTGATAGGCCTATTCTTCAGTGGAAAAACGTCATTTTTTCCGCTCTTCAAAGTGAAAAATAATGGTCTTATTTGGAACAAAAAGTAATTCTTGACACGATACAATACTGTATTGTATCGTTTTAAATGTGTCAATACAAAACCGTTTTGTATCGTTTCGTGTTAAGGATCAAGCTTGTAAATAGAACTTCGAAAGGATGAGATGATGAACAACTCAGGAAATAATCAAAGTAATACTGACAAGGACTCTGCTATAGCGACTGACGTACACCTCGAGCTGGGAAGCGGGAATGGATCGGGCTTGCTGTGCTCGCTCTGCCTACACTGTTGCTTTCCCTGGATTTAAGTGTCCTTTTCCTAGCTGCTCCTCACTTGG
Source organism: Bacillus sp. JCM 19058 (assembly GCA_001310555.1). The sequence goes on along the minus strand of BAXO01000065.1, from coordinate 14,032 downwards.
CAGCAGATCTGCAACCTACTGCCGCTCAATTGTTGTGGATTATGGACATCTACGGATTCATGATCGCTGGTTTTCTGATCACAATGGGTACACTGGGCGATCGGATTGGCCGCAGGAAACTGCTACTGATCGGTGCAGGTGTATTCAGTATTGCTTCTGTAGCAGCCGCATACTCCATCAACCCAGAGATGCTGATCCTAAATCGTGCACTGCTCGGAATTGCCGGAGCGACTTTAATGCCCTCCACCTTGGCCCTGATTAGCAATATGTTTCGGAATCCTCAACAGCGCGCGATTGCTGTAAGCGTATGGATGACATGCTTTTTGAGCGGTGTAGCTATCGGCCAGTGGTCGGTGGAGTGTTATTAGAGTATTTCTGGTGGGGCTCGGTGTTTCTATTGGGTGTGCCGGTGATGCTATTACTGCTTGTGGCCGGGCCCGTATTACTTCCCGAATACCGAGACCCCAAGGCAGGACGACTGGACCTGGCAAGTGTTGCTTTATCACTAGCCACCATCCTTCCGATCATCTACGGAATTAAGGAACTGGCCAAGGACGGCCTTGCGATACTTCCCGTCCTGTCTATTGTGGTTGGTCTCGTCTTTAGCGTTCTGTTTGGAATCAGGCAGCGTCGATTGACCAACCCATTGCTTGATCTGCGTTTATTCGCTTATCGTTCCTTCAGTATCGCTCTCGGGATTATGCTGTTCGTCCTAATCACTGTGGGCGGCAATACGATGTTTTTCGCACAGTATTTGCAAATGGTTGAAGGACTATCATCGTGGCTGGCCGGGCTGTGGATGGTGCCTTCGGCTGCCGCGATGATCGTTGGTTCTCTCTTGTCTCCGCATCTCGCGCGACGGATACCCCCGGGATACATCGTCGGGCTGGGCTTGATAATTTCAGCAGGCGGTTTCCTATTACTCACACAGGTTGACCAAACTTCCGGGTTGTCCTTGCTAATTATTGGCTTTGTCATTGCCTTCTTCGGCATTAGCCCAACAATGGTGTTGGGCACTGACCTGGTTATCGGATCAGTTCCTCCTAAGAAGGCTGGCTCTGCGTCGGCGATATCACAGACTTGCATGGAATTCGGTATGGCACTAGGTGTCGCGGTCCTAGGTAGTGTTGGTACTGCTGTGTATCGAAATCAAATGAGCGATAGCATACCTGCTGGTGTCCCGCTTGAGGCGGAGAATACTCTGGGCAGCGCTATTGCTGCAGCCGAACAGTTATCTTCCGGCTCAGCATTAAGTTGCTTGAAACCGCTCGTGAGGCCTATACGATAGGGTTTAACACTTCTGTCAGCATCAGTGCAGTGATTGGAATTGTGGCCGCGGTTTTCGCCATAGTCCTGCTCCGTCATGTACGGCCTAGCGGAGAGGCTCATGTCGAACCAGATAAGCATAGTTCTTCCCTTGCTGAAGATGAGCGCTCGTGATACACTTTAAGACAAAGTGGCTCTTTCATTGTAAGATATGACAAGTTTTGTGAAAATGCCGCTTAACCCGGGAAATTTACTATACATTTTGAGATTGTTAGGTGAATAAAAATGACAGCACTACGCTCATCCGCACGTCAACGCGTTCTAGAAGTGGCTTCCGATTTGTTTTATCGTGAAGGCATTCGTGCCGTTGGTGTTGATACAATTGCTGAGCAAGCCGGGGTGGCCAAGACCACTCTCTATCGTCATTTCCCAACCAAAGATGATTTAATTGCTGCTTATCTTGAAGAACAGGATCATATCCATTGGCAACACTTTGATGAGGCGATTGCTGCACATGAAGCTCACCGAAAGCACAATTGGTGGCCCTCATTGATGCCACCGCTGCTGAATTATTGGACCTGAATACCATCGGGGTTGTGCTTTTTTAAATGCCCTCGCCGAGTTTTCTGAAGAAAATCACCCTGCTCACCGTCTGGCGTTAGAATACAATCGCGCTCTACGATTGCGACTTTCACGTTTGAGCCAGCAGTTAGCTGTTGATGCCGATAGCTTAACAGATCAGCTTCTGCTAATAATCAATGGTGCATTGTCTTCCGTTCCCGTGTTCGGCTTTGATGGCCCTGCCGCGCGTCTGAAAACAATGGCTATGCAAGTGATTGATAGACACCTTGAAAATGGAGAGAACACACTTTAATCAATAAACCATATACAACTGCATCCGTTTCATATTTCGTAAAAGCAAAGTATCCCCTATAGATAACGAATGGGCAAAGCGTATTTCGATATCTATAGGGGATTTTTTTAAAATGTGGCATGAATAATGTCTTAACCAAGCTAAGTCCAGTCAAACTCCAAGCACCGAACAACGAGCAAGCTTACTTCGTCTCTGTTCGATAAGTCAACATCAGTTCATGATGTCACTGCGTTTCCTTTATCTCTGCCGGCGCCTCCAGTTTATCCGTTGCTTAAGCAGGCCCTTTGCGCTTAGTCGAGGCATTTTTCATTTCTCTAATAGCATTGTCAAGGATATTTTGAAATACATTTGCGTAGCTAAATTACGTTATTAAGCAATCGGATCGGCTTGTTGAATAATGAGGAGAACTATTAAGCAAACGAGAAGAAATCCTTAGGAGGCATATGTGATAAATTTAGGAAGATAGGAGGAATGGAGATGAAAATTCACCGAATCGATCATGTAGGTATAATTGTCAATGATCTTCCTGCCGCTAAAGCGTTTTTTCTCGACTTTGGCCTTGAGATGCTGGGAGAAGGAGAAGTGGAGGGTGAGTGGGTGGAGCGGATAATAGGACTTCAAGACGTTAAAGAGGAAGTTGTCATGTTGCGAACGCCAGACGGTGAGGCGAATATAGAACTAGTAAAATTTCACACGCCATCAGATGAAAACGGCATACAGCGGCCTTTGGCAAATACTCTGGGTATCCGGCATATTGCCTTTGCTGTTGAAGATATTGAAGCCCTTGTTGCCAAAGTGAAAAAGAATGGAGCGGAACTTATTGGTGAGATACAAAACTACGAAAACGCTTATAAATTATGCTACGTTCGTGGGCCAGAGGGAATAATTTTGGAATTGGCTGAGAAAATCAAATAAATGAATGATAATTCATAGTACATATTAATACTAGCAAGTAGTTGTTCCAGATATGGTGGCTTTAATTGAATAAATCTGGAGTAAAATGGCACTTACCACTATGGACTTATAAAGGGAATATACGGCAAAGGATGAAATAGTATGGATCTACCTTATTTGTTAATGACTTCAGTAACCATTATCGTTTTATGTGTGACATTCCTGATTAGACATCAACACGCTATAACTGCAAAGATTGGTTTTATATGCTGGATTTCGCTAAGTGCATACTTCTTTATCGAATATATCGTCATTCGAGCGACTACTGCTCCCTATAATTTCCTTGAACAACCCATGAGTGATCTTGGTATAACGACGTGCGGAACCGATACATATGTACTTTCATCTTTAGAAATCTGCTCACCTTATCATTTACTGATGAATTGGACGTTTACATTTACAGGCATTGTCATTTTTGTTGGCGCGCTTTTCTTACATCAATTTTGGCCAGATAACCGAAAAACAAGAATTGCGACCATTTTCCTTGTTATCTTTGGCCTCAGCTTCACATTTGCTGGAATCATCCCCGCGGATGTAAGTTTTCTTTGGCATACCCTTCCCACCCTTCCAGGAATGCTTGTGCAAATCCCGGCCTTAATCTTGATTGGTTTTTCCATTCGCACGGAAATGCCAAAATTATCGCTTTGGACCTTCTTCTGTGTGTTCATCACTACAACGGCACTGACACTATTATCTTTACAGCCGCTGTTTACCGAGCTCTTTGCCTTTGGTCTTTTCCAACGAATACTCTATGGATCTGTCTTTTTATGGATGACTATTACAGCCATAGTTCTTTGGCAAAAAAAAGACTTGAAATGAGGTATGCCCATCAAGAGTAGATGGTGGGCTTGATTTGATTCTTCTACGTAGGGTGCAATCGTGGAACACAGTCACGAACTAACTATAATTTCACCTAACAGATTCATTGCCTGGGTGGCACGGCACGCTGAATGGCGATATGATTCATTGACATGAAAACGTCAACAAACATCGACTCACTCCATACTTTTATTGAGCTTAAAACGCAAGATTGCTCCGATTATTTAAAATATCCCGGAAGCAAGGAAAAATATTGTCAGACCATGTGTAAGGGTAGCCGCAATGATACCATGCTTCATACGCACAATGGCACAAACAATTCCTTCATACAAGGTGAACGCTAGAATTGCCACCCCAAGATCGGTAACCGTGGTAGCGAGGAAAATATGCCCGATCGCAAACAATAAAGCAGAAAGCACAACCGCTCGCCATGGCCCTGTTAATTGTTCAAAATACCCTTGAAGATATCCTCTGAACAATACTTCTTCCATGAAATTTCCAAAGAGAGCCAAAAATAATAATGGAAGAAGAAGATCGTTCGAAATCAGACCGCCTCTTTGTTCAATCGGTGTTAAATTGTACATGAACAAAAAGGGAGTGATAACGACCATTGCCCCCAGCAGTCCAACTGTCAGAGAATTAAGTTTGCTTTGCCCAAACCATACTAAAAATTTATTTAGCCGCCTATTCAAATAAATAATACCGAATGTAAGCAGCAATGAAGTCAATGCCAGCATCGATAACAAGAGACCATCCTCGATGAAGCGAAGCCAAACTGTGTTTTCGGAGACACCAAATTGCCAAAATCCCATCGGTCATAGCATCTCGCACCAAGATAAAACCGAACACAAGTACGAATAATTTAGAAGCGATCATTTCTTTAGAGAGTAATATATACGTAAATATGAGCAATAGAAGGCCCGGTGTTATTCGAAAAGAGTACTCTAGTAACTGATCCATCAGACATGCTCCTCAGTTGTAGACAATGTTCGACTCACTCCGGGTTTCAATGCGCGCATCACATGAGCCACCACCTTCTCTTTATAGTACTGTACTTCTGACTCTGGTAAGTCTGTTCCGTGTCTATAATGCAGTAAATGTGGATGCTTGAAAAGTGGGAAAAAGCAGAAGATCTGTACAATCGCCAAAGACATGAACAATCTTGGGTTCGTATCTGCATGGAACGTGCCCTTCTTTATACCTGTCTCGATTGTTTCGATCAAAAAATGCTGGACATCATTTTCCGTCTCATTAGGAATGCAGTTAAGAGTGTTCCAGCCTGAGACCATCTCCCATAACATCAACGAAATATATTCAGGGTTGCACCAGCAATAATCAAAATACGTTTCAACCGCTTTGTGGATGACTTCGTATTCTGTATCGCCTTTTGGTTTTTGCATATGTTGAAACATATGCCGCATTTGCCCTGTAAGCACCTGTACGTATAAACCTTGCTTGTCACCAAAATAATGATAGATCATTCCTTTATTTAAACCGCTGTCTGCTGCGATTTCATCCACTCGGGTGCCGGCCATACCTTTTAAAGCGAATTTTTTCGTTGCTGCTTTCAATATTGTTTCTTTTGTTTTATGAGGGTTTCTTTTCATATTAGAACTCCTTTATTAACCATCTAGTTAGTTAATAGTATATTATTAATATTTCATCTGGTCAAAGGGTTAAGAGTGCATCTTTTTTTCTCCTTTACCCTTAAGCAAACAGGTGCTTTAATGGAGTAAAATAAATAAAAATGGACTGAACAGTTTTAGCGTTCAGTCCATCGATCATAATATTTAATTATTATGTAAGCAGGTCAAATGAATGATATTAAATTATTCAAGAGAGGGGGGTTATGCGTGAAAGATTGCATATTTTGTAAAATTGTCAAGGGTGAAGCGAAATCTTGGAAGGTTTGTGAAGACGAACACGTATATGCATTTTCTTGATATTAATCCTGTCAACGAATATCATACGTTAATCATTCCTAAAAAGCACTATGAGAACATTTTTGATATAACTGAAAATGAATTATTGAAAGTAATGTCACTTGTAAAGAAGGTTGTATCGTTGTATAACAATAAGCTTGGAATAAATAATGTTCAAATTATTAATAGTTCCGGTTCTGAAGCTCAACAGGATGTATTTCATTTACATTTTCACGTTGTTCCTAGAACACAAGGGGATAATCAAGATATTAAATGGACGACTCATAAAGAATGGCGAAAGAAATTTGATGATTTATTGACCAAAATATCGTAAAAGATTTATTTTCTGATAGAGCACTTGAAAGGGTTTCGAAGAAGTCATTACCTAAGTTAACATCGTGTTCCCGCTACAAAAACCTCTATATGTTCTCATAATTTTTCCGCTTGCGTAATATTATTTATAAGTATACTATAAAAAATGAGTGAGTCATTCACTCAATAAATATATCATGGAATGAGGGTGTTACTATGGCTAGAAACAATGTTTTAGCAGATATCTTGTTTCGGAGCAGAAATAAAAAAAATAAATTCCAAAAAATTAAAGACTAATCCCGAGGGTGTGTACGATTATCGGTATGTTGAAATTGGTAGTATTCGTCAATGGGTTACGATTCGAGGAGAAAATCCGAACAACCCTATTTTACTTCTGGTACATGGTGGTCCTGGATCTTCTTATATGATGTTTAATCCACTAATTTCGTTTTGGGAAGAGCATTTTACACTCGTTCAATGGGATCAACGTGGCTCAGGGAAAACATTTAGTGAAAATGGTAAGGATGGAAGTGGTACTTTAACCTTTGCTCAAATAGTTAAGGATGGAATTGAGTTGGTAGAGTATTTATGCTCAACCTTGAAACAGAGAAAAGTTATTCTGGTGGGAAGCTCATTAGGTAGTTTAGTTGGAATGTTGATGATAAAAGAGAGACCTGATCTATTCTTTGCCTATGTTGGTACAGATCAGAATTCACCAGATCCCAATTTTGAAACGTATGAAGAACAGCGCAAAGCACTAATAGAAAGTGAGGATAAAAAAGGCGCAAACTTATTAGAAGGGATGGGAAAAGACTCACGAAATTGGCGGCGTGAAGACTTCGACAAACTGAACCAGCACCTTGTTAAATCAATTGATCAAGTACCAAATATGATTATGGATTTAATTTTGCCATCATTGATTTCTTCACCAGACTACTCTATAAGAGACATCTTCGATATGTTTAAGGGTATGAGTTTTTCACTCGATCATTTATATGATGAATTAATGACCCTTGATTTTGAAGAAAGGGTTGGCCTTAACTTTGAAGTCCCAACCTTTATTTTCCAAGGTGATAATGATATCCTTACCCCGACCAGATTAGCAGAAGCGTATTTTGATCGTATTCAATCGCCACATAAAGAGTTTGTCCTTATTAATCGTGCTGGACATCTTGCTTGTTTTGCTAACCCAAATCAATTTTATAAAGAACTAGTTCAGAGAGTTTTGCCCTTCGCAAGAGTGTAAAAATAATGCCATTGGAGATGGTATAATAATAAAAAAACTGATCTGGAGGAACTATTTTTGTCCCCTTTAAAACCAAAAGAGAACGATAAAATTCGTGAAAAAAAGAAAAAAAGCAAATTGAATCCTCTGCCCTTATCATTTTTGCAAAACATGGATATGTTAGGACTAAAATGAGTATGATCGCTAATGAAGCTAAAATTAGTGAAGGACTTATTTATCGATATTATATGTCCAAAGAACAACTTTTTTTTAACGATTGTAGAAGCGCTTATGAAGGAATCGAGCAGAGAAATAAATTCACTGAACCAAATGAACGGAACTCCATTAGAACAAATAAAACTTCTCACAAAGAAAATGTTAGATGAACAAAGTAAAATAGGATTTATGCTAATTGAGCAGGCAAAAAAAAGAAAATGAAGTACCAAAGCGTGTGACTGATTTAATCAAGAGTTATTCTGATCAAAACTTTATTGATCACCTAGTACCTCTATTCATTGAGGGTCAAGAGCAGGGAGAATTTATTGCTGGTGAGCCTAAACAACTAATGAGATGGTACTTTTATATCGTTAACTTAATTATAATTGATGAACAAGGAGATCCTGATTTCGGGTTTCCAAGCATTGAAATGTTGTTGCGCTTAATTAGGAACTAATTGAACTAGTTTTAGGTTTAACAACCTTAAGTATCAATGGAATCTTCAATGATATCAGCTAAATATGAAATCAAGAATAGTAGTAAAAAAAGGCTTTCGACTTGTGAGCGGATAAATACAAGCATACCAAATAATCTTGCTATCGACGGATAGAGAAAAATGCGATTTATATTAGTATTTAGTTTCAAGCTCGCCCTGTTCTTATTCTGTATTGGCCAGTAGCTCTCGTTCCAGGGGCAGGAAGGCGCGGAGAACGGCACGGGAGGGATGCATTGAACTGAAAACACAGTAATAATCTAGTAATTCACAACTAAAAATAGCTGTTCAAAAAGGAGAGTGTAGACTATGTTGAACAAAAACACGAATGATGCTGATGTAATCGGTTACTGCTGCATGAGATTTCCAGTTACAAATTTGAAAAAATCGGTGGATTTTTATTGCGATGTCTTGGGCTTTGAATTGATTTCAGCAGACTACTCGTTTGGGGAGGCGCATGTGACATTGAAAAATGGCAACGGTCCGGGCATTTTTTGATGGAGACCAAACCGGAAGATGTTACACAATTGAAGTTTATATTTCCTCGTTCATTCTTTATCACAAGCAGCACGGGGCACGTGACGATGGTTGAGCTATTAACGAACGATCTGCCTGCTTTGCATGAACGGATTAAACGAGCTGGAGTCCAAATTGATAAAGAACCTATATTTACTAATGATTTCGGTTATTTCACCTTTTATGATCCGGACGGGCACTATATTCGGGCAGTCGAAGAAAAGAATGAGTTCAACGCTCAAACGGAAGCTGACTAAGCATAAGAATCAATTACTATGGACCGTGAGGATGCGCTCATCATTAGATTATATGACCTCCTTATTATCTTCATATTTAGCATAGACTCGGGAGAATATATTAAAAAAAAGTTTTTTTAGGAAGTTGAATCAATGAGTATTATTTTTGAAAAAAAATGATTAAAGGAGTTCCCATAAGGGTTTCATTCATCGAATCCGACGTGTAATCCGGGTAAACTAGTAGAGGAGAAGGGACACTTGACAGCCAAATGCAACTAAGTAAATATTGCTGTAGAGCCAGCCTTCCGGGTGCGGTTCTAATGTATTCCATAAACTTTGAGGCCCTTTCCTCTACATTCGGCCGTAGGTAAAATAAACAAATTAAGCTTTCTCAACAGGGCGTTACTTAGTAGCACCAAGGGCTATTTTTCAAAACCTTTCATCATTAAACAACATAATTTTCAATCTTTTCTTCGAAGTATAATTTCAACAATTATCGGAGCTTTAAATGCTTTCATAAATACCCTCTTTTAATTTACCATCGGCTTCTCCTTTATCAGAACTTGATAGAATTGCTAGAATAGAAGCCTTGAACTATTACTAGCATAAGGAATTTTAATTGTGTCCTCTTCATAGACAGCATTACTCGAGCAATAATTCCCTCTTGCTCTCAGTTGATTTCATACATGTAAACGGTTTACCAATACGTATTCGTACTAGCAATAGTTCCACTTAGTTAACCATCTAAATAAAACCGACATATGACCATATAACAGCTCGTCATTGGGAGATGAATGTCATATCACTTAGAGTATGTCCTTACCAAATCGAAATGAGGTGATCATAACAACTGCCCACTTAAAGCAACGAAATTAACTCAATCGAATTGGAGGCGTTAAAGGTGATTAAGTCAATACCAGAGCCTACATGGGCCCGCTTAGGATTTTCTTCCCCGCCAGAGATGAAAACATCAGGCGAACACGTCGGAGTTGTCATTATTGACACTATTTGCCCTCACGTTACTATCGAACATTTAGAAGAGCGTGTTCATTATGTTCAAGTAAATCATGAATTTGACATTTCACATAGAACAATCGCTTATGAACCATCCCAAAGAGACACATCGAAAGAAGAACATGGATTAAAATCTCTTCTTACAATGGCTCACCAGCCTTTTTATAATAAGGGACAACTGCATATCGGCCTTTGTCCTGCAGCGACGTTTATTGTTTTAGATCATGGTCAATTCAAAGAGGGGGAGAAGGAAAGGTTAGATAAAGGATGAGAATGGATTTTCAGTCAAAAAGATTGGAATATAAAAGTTATATTAAGTACGGGGTGGCATGCATTAGACGATTCGATCTTATTAAAAAAATACGAAATTTAACTCGACAACGCAAGTTTTATCAAACTTTAAAAATCAAGATGTTCTCATTATTAGTGCAAATGGAAATACTCGTTATAAAAATATAATGCCACCAAGTACTTTTTTTTGATGTAGGAGGCTTTAACGATAAAGGTTCATCCAATTATTTAACGCATATACCTTACATTGACGAGTCGTGGGGACGGAATGGTGATGGGCATTTGCGACCAGATATTTTAGCACCTAGACTTTATTTAACTATCCCATACTGTGACGTGGATTCCAATAACGAGGTTCAATGGGCAGCTCCAGAAAAAGGCGAACCGGCAGTGTCATATTTTGCAGGGACTAGTGGATCTTCCTCGCTTATAGCAGGGGTTTGTGCTCATTTGTTATCGCGCTTTCCGCACATAAAGGCTACCCATTTACCTCAATTGTTGGTTAATAACGGCGTTTTTTTTACCTGATTATGATAATCCCGCGCCGAGAGTACATGTTGGAAATGCTATTAAAGCAATAAAACAAGGGACACCTATCATAGTAAAAACTTTTCAACCTGCAATAACGATACAAGAAGCCGGAGAATCCATTCATTCCATGGATGAAATTGAACGAGCATTGGCGCTCAGTCAACTTATTGAATCAGATTTATTAACTAGAAAGGACGTGTGGCCATACACTGAGGATGAATCTGCAATTGTTCGAAAAAATAGCAGTTTATGCGTTAAAAAAAGCCTGTTAATGAACGGGAAAGAAAACGTTATTGGGATGCCATCTCTACTGAGAATGAAGGTGGAGTTCGTGCATTGTATGCATTCGGATTGTTACAGGATGCCAAAAAAGAGGAGTGTGACAAATGGATTTCGTATGCACGTGACCACAACTGGGCTGTTAGGTGGTGCTTAGTTCATTATCTCGAAAAATTCGAGGAATTTCCGAAACTCGTAAATTCTTTTGACCCAGATATTATAGAAGAAAATGCAACTAAGCTAATGAGAGAACGGATCCATTAAACTATTTTAGGCGATGATTCCATTACCAGTTATTGAATTTTCCTCGCTAGAAGGGATAAATTTACGATCATTGACCCAAAGTGAAGGATGGCCTTTAAACTATAATATACTTAGGTTATCTGATGTTGGGTTAAATTGAGTTTTAATAGCTTCTAATTGAATATTAATAGTAAACCTTTTCTTCGTTCAATTTTCGACTGAATATTATGTTGAGTTTGATTCCCTTACTTTTTTGGATGAAACAATGAGTAGTTCTAGATTTAAGACCAAACAACAAGGCACAATATTTGTTCAGTCGATTCAAGAGGTTTAGGTGAGCATAGCTATTCGGCATCTGTGATCCGAATAAAGGGGGAACAATCCAAAAATGGAGCCAGTAAAGGGGAAGCTACACATCACATTTGATATTAAATCTATGGGCATTTATGCTGCGTACCAATTGTTGTGACTCTTCTGTTGCTGATCTATGGTTGGGTGACTATAGAGTACCCTGCTAATTTCATTCCAATTTTTGAATATACTATTCCTGTAACAGCATCATGGTGGAGTATTTTCCTATTTCGAGACATACTTGAAGAAAGTGGAAGTGAAACAATATTTACGTATCCAATGCCGCGCTGGAAGCTAGGTCTCGCTAAGGTCCTACTGTTTTTTTTATTGTATCTTAGCCTCTTGCTTCTTATGCTATTCATTCTGGAACTCCGATCAAGTGAGTCCATTTTTCTTTTATTAGCCCTTCAATTAGGGATACAAGCGTTTTTTTATGGCAGGACTTGGTTTCTTGTCGATGGTCATTTGTGCAAATACTGGCTGGGCACTACTATTGCCATTAGCATACACATTCTATCAAATACTCCCGCCACCACTTTTGCCGCAGTTTTTTATTTTTTTTCTAAATGAGGAAGTCTTAGATCTTTCCACAGTCATTCATGGTTCTGTGAAGACATTTATTGTGGGAGTTGTCTTTTTCGTGACAGCACAATATTTACTGCATCACTTCAATAGATACCATTGAACACGTATTGTATGTCATATTCTTGCTCTGGCGCCAATAAATACGGGGTAACTGACACAAGAGGCATGAAGTTAACCAAGAACGAAGTACAAGTCATTCTGACGATAGTCTCCATGCCATTGAGGGTTTGATTCTAATAGGATTATACCGAAATATGATCATATTGATAGAACGTTGGAGAATTAGCATAGCAAAACGGGTGAATGGTACGTACACTTCATCACTATGACCAAGTTAGCTTATTTTCTCTATCCTAGGTTACAGACTCTGGTGGAATTTAGACCCAACACTAGTGCAACAAGTCTTATCGCTCAGGCAATAAAGACTGACCTTGGAAGAAATGCTTGAAAGCCTCACGCTTTGTGTCTCGTCCTTTTCAACATTTAATTAATCTTTTTTTCTACGTACCTTGAAATACACTACGACTAATCCTATGGAGAGGAGCAGCACACTTATCAACAATATCGAATATGAAGATGTTTCTTGCTCCTTATCTCCGTCACTGTCAGTATCGTAATTAACTTGGTAACTATTCTCTTGCAAATATTCGATACTTTCATCGTCAATGCGATTACCGGACAAACGAATCTTCATTTCTGGCAATGGCAATTCTTTTAATGCGGAGATATCGGTTATTTCATTATTTTCTAAGTCTAGTCGTTCGAGTTTCTCTAATTCTGCCAAAGCGGTAATATCTGTTATTTGGTTGTTATCTAAATGCAGAATAGTCAAATTCACTAACCCTGATAAACTGGTGATGTCCGATATATTATTATTTACCAGGTTTAGCCAATCGAGTTTCTCTAATTCTTCTAAAGCAGTAATATTGGTTAGTTGATTATCTTTTAAACCAAGTTCACTTAAATCCTTTAGCCCCGATAAACTAGTAATGTCACTAATTTCATTCCCGTGTAAATTTAAGTAGTTTAATTTCTCAAGATCCGCTAGAGCTGTAATATCACTAATTTTATTATTAGCCAAATCTAGAATTTCTAAATTTTCTAGACTCTCTAAAGCAGTAATGTCCGATATTTGAGTTTCCCATATTCTTAGCTCTTTTAAGTTTGTCGCATATTGTAAACCTTCCAGTGATGTTATTTCTAATTCACCAATCGACAGTCTTGTTAACTCAGCCATATCTGCCTCTGTTATTTCCCGTTGCCAAATATTTAGGTGATGTTCGATTTCCTTAGCTAATTGAGCATCTTCAATGTGAACTTCAGGTGAATCCGCTTCCTCTCCTTCCAGTGTAGCCTCAACCGCGACTAGCTCTTCTGAATGTTCCCTTTTTTCTACAACTTCATTAAATTTTTCCTTGCTCTCTTCAGCATGTATTTTCTGAATCGCGTTGCCAATAGAGAGAAGCTAAATGCCGTAATAATAGAGAGAGGAACCCATTTACAATTTTTAAGCACTATATCTCCACCTTATGTATTTACTTAAATATAAGCAGCTGTGCCCAAATTCAAGTGGGGGACAGCTACTTGGAATGTTTCTCGCGTCTATCACATTCTACTGCAATAGGGACAATTTTAAATGATTCGATCACTCGTTGGCAATAGCTTTTCTTTTTTCTTACGCTTTCTAACAGGTAGGTCAATTTCATAAATGCCTATTTCAGAAATAAATGCGAATATCATTAGCCGAAAAACACAGAATTGTTCGCTATTTTAAATTGCCATTGTAAAGATTGGAACGGCAGGTGGTCGACTCCTGCGGGAGGAAAGGCCCCGGTAAGACTAGGAGGGCTTCGCCCGACGAAGGCTTACCAGCCGCCCGCGGAAAGCGACCACCTAGAGTGGAAA
>BAXO01000064.1 GCA_001310555.1 Bacillus sp. JCM 19058 | reverse complement strand
CCAATGGCCATTTAAAATAGCGAACCATTCTGTGTATGTCGGCTAATGATATTCGGATTGATTTCTGAAATAGCATTTATGAAATTGACTCTAAATATAAAGCCTGATCTCTATTTCAAACGAAAGAGAGATCAGGCTTTGTTTAAAGATAATGACTTCCTAGTATTCAAGAATAGCGCCCCGTTAACGGAGACTCAATTTCAAGATAATCTTAACATTCAATCTGCAGTTATTGTCCGCCTGTATGTTCCTAGTGACAGAGTCCTTAACTCAGACCACAAAACACCGTGATGACAACGATGAATGCTCCTTTTATGATTTAAATGTAACGTATTATAGGATTTCTATATACTTCTGTTCCATTCACCCTAATCCTTCGTCCATCCTTGATCAACTTCGTAGCATTTTCCACCCCGACAACCGCTGGTAAGCCATATTCACGTGCAATAACTGCTCCATGGGTCATCAGTCCACCAACTTCTGTGACTAGACCTTTTATGGATACAAACAATGGCGTCCAGCTAGTCGGTAAAGGAGGTGACTAATATATCTCCATCTTCTAGGTCAGCATCTTCCATGTTTAAAATAACCCGAGCGCGTCCCTCTACAACTCCGGAAGAGACTGGTAGACCTAGAATAGCATCTGCTGGGAGATTTTCTCGTTTGTATGCACCTGTAATGATTTCACCATCAGACGTAATTACACGTGGAGGAGTTAGTTTTTCATATAATTTGTACTCGTCTTTTCGCTTGCTGATGATTTGATGATCTAGCTTATTTGTGCGTACGACTTCATGAAGTTCTTCAAAAGTGAGATAGTATATATCTTCTTTTTCATGAATAAGCCCCGCTTGTACGAGTTGTTCGGCTTCTTTCAGTAAAGCCTGCTTATAGACGAAGTAGCGATTAACCATGCCGTATTTAGGATACTCCCTATACCCGCTGAAATTCCGGATGAAGTCGATCATTCGTTTTGTTTCTTTGGCTTTTTGTTCACCATCCGGTAATTGCTTCAATCGCTCTAATAACTCTTGTTCTTTTTCCAAAGCAACACGCAGCCCTTGCTCAAATATCCGTTTGCTTTCATCAGGCTCAAAGTTCTTGATGTTACTTAGAATCATGGGAACAAGTGTAATTGGTTTTTCACTCCAACGAGTTTTTGTAATATCGATTTCTCCGGCACATCGCATCCCGTATTTGTTGAGATAAGCTATTATGGCGTCTTGAGTTTCCTGTCCACCCTCAAACTTAACCACTTCATCCAAAAAGTGATCATCTTTTACGTGTTGTAAATAATCAATGACTTCCGGATAAGGACGTATCGCATCGGCGACATCCAATAGTGCCAGACCCATTTCCGAAGTAATATTGTTTGGTACGGACTGAGAAAGCGTGTCTGCTGCGTTTTTTTTCCCCCAACCATTCATTCATTTTTTTTATTGATCCATAATGAAGCATCCATAGCATCCATAATCACACCCATACGTGGGTCAAATAAATGCTTCTTTAATTGCGGGAGATCTTCCAGAATAAAATCAAATAAATCTGATCCTGATTTTGTTTGGATGTTTTGTTTTAACTCTTCTATTGATGTTTGACTGCTCTTAATCGATTCAGAAACACTGTTCAGATTGTTTTCGATTTGCGTTTGAAAATCCGGAGAAGACATAACTTTATTGCTTTTACTTGAACTCTGTACTTTTTTATCATCTGGTGATGATTTTATAAAACCTTCTCGTTCTACAATAGTCATAAGTGCGTCTTTTATGAGTGGATCGGATTCTCCCAAGGCATCTATATATTTTTTTTCTACTATCAGGTGAAGCCAGCATAGATGTGACTTCAACAAACAACCTTCCGCCAGCTTTACGCATAGGTGCAGGAGTAGTTAACAGGAAAAAGGACAATCCCAATGGTGTCATTGCGTCGGTCATCATTTGTTGATGACCAACAGATACATAGACACGATTTTCTTGATCATCCGCTTCAGGGATCGGGTATAAAGTAGTGATGGGCCGACTTTGAACAATATGAAATGTATCATCAACCAAACACCATTCGATGTCTTGAGGGCAACAAAAATGAGCTTCAATCTGTCTTCCAATACGTGCCAATTGCAAAATTTGTTGGTCAGTAAGGGTTTGAGACTTTTGCTGATCAGGACCAAGCTGTTTTTTTCTCTGTTCCGCCTTCTTTTAATCCAAAGATAGCCAAATTTTTGGTTGCTATCATCTTATCGATGATGTCCTCTTTCTGTACTTTATAATTGTCTGCAGTCACTAAGCCAGAGACCAGTGCCTCTCCGAGTCCAAAACTGGCATCAATTGATAGAAGGTTTCGATTGGAAGTCATAGGGTCAGCGGTAAATAAAATACCTGATGCCTGTGGGAAAACCATCCTTTGAACAATAACGGATAAATAAACGTGGCTGTGGTCAAATCCGTTTTGCATACGATAAATCACGGCACGATCCGTAAATAGAGATGCCCAACATTTGCTAATGTGCCGCAAAATGGCTTCTTTTCCGATGATATTTAAATAGGTGTCTTGCTGACCGGCAAAAGAGGCATGTGGTAAATCTTCAGCTGTTGCACTGGAACGCACTGCATAAGCATGTTCATCGCCAAACTGGGAGAGATAGTTGGCGACTGCGCCCGTAACATCGGAAGGAATCTCTGTTTCCATTATGGTTTTCCGAATCCTCCTGCTGATTTCACCAATTTGCTCTCGATCCTCTACTTTCAGCAGTGTTAGTTGATCCAACAATGCGTAGAAGGCTTCATTTTGTTCGAGAGCTTTTTGATAGGCTTCTGTCGTAACACAAAATCCTTCTGGAACTTGTATTCCATGGACCTTCGATAGTTCCCCTAAATTAATTCCTTTACCACCAACCTCCATTTGTCGCATTTTATCAATCTCACGAAAGCACAGAACGTATTGTTTCATTTTTTTCCCCTCCCAATTAATTGGTGTTGACTGCTTAAAAGAAGCAACATTACTTGATTTATGCTATCAATTTTTAAAAATAAAAAACAGTCTAAAAATAGTTAGGGAGCTGTGGTATAATTAAACTAGGGAAAGAGTCTGCGCTTTAGTGCTACGTTTCACACCAAAAGAATAAGATAAATAGAAAAATTCATTTACATCATACTTCCATTAGGAAAGAAAAGCTACTAATCATTTTTTGCCTTCATGAATTCAACTGGACTTGCGCCTGGCTCCATTTGTAAAGGAACGGAATAGCGAGAAATATGTCCATCGGCATCGGCAATAAACGTAGTTAGTAAGTTTAAACCAAACGGTTCAAAATGAACAGTAAACGTATCATAATGATAATGATTTAAGGCGATAACCTCCGAGCGGAAGTGTGCGTATAATTTATTGTTTTACATTCTATGAGCAAGTCTCCATACCCCGGATGACTATAAGTCCCCGCATACTCTTGAGCACTCCGGGATGGTGCTGTTTAGTTGATCTTGCGTTAATACAGATAACAAAATCATCTTTTTATTCTGTTTGTGTGTTTCCCGATAAATATCTCTCGCTTCATTTTTAAAACCGTTTTACAAAATGAGTCAAATTGACGTTTTTTTCACTTTCTTTTGCATAGGTTCGTTTGTTACATCTTGATTCACCTCCTTTCTGTCTGAAATAGTTCTGAATAGAGGTCAAGAAAAACACCTTCCATTATGAAAGGTGTTTTGAGGGGTTTCCTTATAATTAAACTACTGCATGTGGTATATAAAGCTCTTCTAAGCTGTCAATTTCTTCATTGGTCAACTTAATAGAAAGAGCTGATATAGCTTCTTCTAAATGGTTAATCTTTGTTGCTCCTATAATCGGTGCTGTAACTTCTTCTTTTTGTAATAACCACGCGAGCGCAACTTGTGCGCGTGATACATCTCGTGTTGAAGCTATTTCCGCCACTCTTTCCGCGACTCTACGATCAGCTTCCTCTGTTTTTATAAACAGATTTTTTGCTACCTGGTCGTTTTTTGATCTAAAAGTCTGTTCATTCCAATCTCTGGTTAACCGACCTGCTGCAAGAGGTAAGTATGGTGTAATGCCAACGCCATTGTCTTTACAAAAAGGTAGCATCTCTCTCTCTTCTTCTCGATATAGTAGATTTAGCCTGTTTTCCATTGAGATGAAACGAGTCCATAAATTACGTTCAGCTACGTGCTGGGCTTTAGCAAATTGCCAAGTTGACATGGAAGAGGCGCCAATATATCTTACCTTCCCTGATCTTATTAAGTCATGTAAAGTCTCCATTGTTTCTTCAATTGGCGTATTAGGGTCCCACCGATGAATTTGATATAGATCAATGTAGTCTGTCCCCAAACGTCTTAAACTATTATCAACTTCCTTCAGTATTGTTTTTCGAGAAAGTCCTAAAGTATTAGGACCTTTTCTCATGGGCACGAAGACTTTTGTCGAGAGGACAACATCATCACGTTGAGCAAAATCTTTAATTGCTTTCCCAAGAATCTCCTCACTTGTACCATCTGAGTACATATTAGCAGTACTGAAAAAAAATTAATGCCTAACTCAAGAGCTTTTTTTATGATTGGTCTGCTTTTCTCTTCATCGAGAGACCAAGGAGCGTTTCCACGTTCTGGAACTCCGAAACTCATACATCCCAAACATAATGCTGAAACCTCTAACCCAGACTTCCCAAGCTTTGATAATTCATTTGAATGGCTCTCCTTTTAAAAAAAATGAATTTAATTAGGTCGATAACAGTAAAACCAAAAAGCAACTTAGCTTCACCTTTTGTTGACGTATCAACCTAAAGATACTTTATCACCTTGAGGTTGATACGTCAACAATGATATAATTTAATTATGAAAAAAAATATGTCAAGTGAAGAAGAAATGCAACTATGGTATACGTGGAAATATTCTTATAAAACGATTTTTGATAATGTAATCAGAGAAGTATCTGAGCAAACCGGTCTTTCTGAAGGTGATTTTGGTATTCTTGATCGCTTAGATTTACATGGCGATGGTCAGCTACGACAACAAGATTTAGCAAAATCTATGAATTGGGATAAGAGCCGATTGTCTCACCATTTAACACGGATGGAAAAAAGGAACCTCTTAATAAGGGACCCTTTAAAAAAATGAACGAGGAGTACAAATAATTATTACTAAGACCGGAAAAATCGCGTTACAAGATGCTCGTCCAGTCGTCTCGATGGCCATTCGCAAACATTTTATACATTTATTAGACGAAGAAGATATTAGGAGTATTACTAATTTGGCTGATAAGTCAAAGCAAAGCTTGGAGTCTGAATGATAAAAAAAGAAGGTATATGTAAGCGGAATGTATATAACCTCGAATATTTTTGAAGAACATATATGGCAATAAGCTATATATGTTCTTGCTGTTTTTTTATGAGGAAATAACTAATGAAGAGCATCTATAATCAACATTAATCCATATGGTTGACAACAGAATAAAAAAATAAATGAACTAATTAACCGATCAGAATAAAAAATAGATGATCAAATATTTAAAGGCGGATAATGAATGAAAAATAAACAATATTTAATAGCCGGTGTACGTAAAGAGCAAATCATTAACGCCGCTATGGAGATTAAGAGATAAAGGCTATATCAGCAACCTCTATCTAAAATTGCAACTATTTAGTTGAACAAGAAAATGCATTCGTTAAAGAAAAAGTAGAAAAAGAACAAACGAATACAGAAAAGCTAATGGCGTTTATAGAATAAGTGCATGAGCCACGTGTACTCAAAATAAATGAATTCTTATGGAGAGGTATAGTGGCTTATTTTATTGTGGCTTTCACTACATTTACCCCAAGTAGACATAGACTACATAATATTTTGGATTACTTCAATTTTTCGTTTTGGTGAGGGTTATGGTAAAAAGCTCAATTTTTTTTACAATGGGTACCGCCAACATTTCGGAAATTTTGTACGCTAAACAAAATTCGACACGAAAAATGTCAAAAACTGTACGCTAATGGATTTGGCTTTTGTTATTTATAATTTTATTTAAGGGGCTTACCATATCAGCATCAGCTGGTATCCTTTTTAAATCAACCAGGAAGATTAATATGTTCCTAACCTAAAGTTTTTTTGATTTCCTTTGTTGCTTCACTCAAATACACCGTATTCCAAACACTTATTGCATTGATATGGATAATTAAAGCACTCTTGTATGCCACGTTCTCTGAATTCCCCCCGTTTTCGTTCTGACCAGTCCATTCATGGTTGCTCCCTTATTTACCCCACGATGTATTTTCTTAATGTTTCATTCGTAATATTGTTTGTGGAATAAGTGGTCAACAACGCTGTTTTGAATGTCTTGTTTCGTTTATTGTAATTCTAACGTTATTCATGGGAAGCTGTATGATTTTTTACACTAAAATTACTTAGTTATAACTTTTTCTTTTTTTCTTGCATAAAATTCTGCCACCTTTTTGCGATTTCCGCACAACTCCATGCTACACCAGCGTCTTCTTCCTGATTTTGAAGTATCGACATAATAGAGCCTGCATTCTGGGTGTTCGCACTTCCTAATACGATTGATAGAGATACTATCCAATGTGTAAATAATTGAGTCAACAATATTGTACAGCACGTGATCTTTAGCTGTTACTCCCTCGGCGGCCAATACTAATTTGTCATTCCTTGGAACAATAGTCAGGTCAACTTTCACTTGTTTCACTAGTTTTATCAGTTGATCCGTAGTGTTTAGAGCGAGTTTTCCATGCCGTTCTATATCAGACATAATTATTTTGCTGAGGTTCCGAAGCGAATGAAGCTCGTCAATTAGCGAATCAAGCAATTTTTTTCTTTTCTAAGGCTAGGGCGTCAGACTCCCGCAATAGATTATTCGCTTCCAGCCATTGGAGGGTTTTCGATGAATCAATAAGAATATCAATCTTTTGTTTATTAGAAATATATGTCGTATTTAATAGGTTAATCCATGCAGTTCCACCTAATACGAATATTGATTTGTCCATTAATGTTTCACCTCATAAATGATTATAACCGTTAAAAAATAATTTTACAAGTTAGTTAAAATGATGTAGCATATGACTATAACCATTAAAAATTACTATTACAGGTTAAAAAGTGAGGTGACTTTGAAAGAACTTAATGATGAAGAAACATACGAATTGGTCGATTCAACTTTTTTTTAAAGGGCCACACTGATTTCCAATAATAATTCGAGGTGAAAATATGTCCGTTCAATACAAAACAATAAGTATTCACAACATTAATATCTTTTATCGAGAAGCTGGTAATCGAAGTAATCCTACAATTTTATTGCTTCACGGTTTCCCCTCTTCTTCTCATATGTATCGAAATTTAATTATTAAATTGATGGATGAATATCACATTATTGCACCTGATTACCCAGGTTTCGGGAATAGTGATCAGCCCGGAATGGATGATTTTGAATATACTTTTGATAACATTGCTATTCTGATAAATGAATTTGTAGAGATACTAAAATTAGAGAAATATAGTATTTATGTTCATGATTACGGAGCCCCAATAGGATTCAGATTGGCAACTAAATATCCTGAAAGAATTCAAGCGATCATAACTCAAAATGGAAATGCTTATGAGGAAGGATTATTGAATGCATGGGATCCTATAAGGACATATTGGGAAAAGCCTTCTGAGGAAAATAAGAATAATTTAAAATCCCTGTTATCTGTGGAATTTACAAAGTATCAATATACAGATGGGACTCGTCACCCTGATCGAATTAGCCCCGATGCATGGAATATGGATCAATTCGTTTTGGATCGTCCCGGCAATGACGAAATACAACTGGCTTTGTATTATGACTATAGAAACAATCTGAAACAGTATCCAGATTGGCAAGAGTTTTTTTAGAACTTATCAACCTCCTACATTGGTTGCATGGGGTAAAAACGACATGTTTTTCGGACCTAAAGGTGCGCTAGCATTCCAAAAAGACCTTAAAGATTGTGAGATTCATTTATTAAATACTGGTCATTTCCCTCTAGAAGAAGAGTTAGAAACGAGTGCTTTTCTCATAAATCGATTTTTAAGAGATAAAGTAATAATATGAGTGGAATTCATAATTGCAGCCTCAGTCTCCCAAGGTTTTCAAGCCACAAAAAAAAGGGAGTGCCTCCCCAAACAGTCGAAGGAGTTAAGTAGACGCAAAACTCTAAAAACAGGAGGAAGACTCCCTTATGGCTATTATACGAAAGAGAGCTTATTTGACCTGCAAGGATTATACAATTTAGAACCTACGCACCGTTTTGATGAGATCTTTTGGGTATAAATGGCATCTGCGTGTTATGTTTATGGGTATGTTAGAACTGAAAAAAAATACATTTTATAAAATCATGAAGGAATATAAACAAGCAAAGGCACCTAGCTAAATGCTTTAACTTGGGTGGTGTTGCTACTTATATGTGGTTTAAGTTTAAGGGTAAATAGCGGCAAAATCGTCGAATGCTACCTTTACTCCTTCTACTCGAGCCCTTTTAAGAGGAGTTATCCGGCAAACCAAAAAGTGCACTTTCCTTTATGATGTTGCTTCCCATGAATAATAAAGATAAAAGCAGCATTTTTTATAAGGTGGTTGACACGACAACCACCGACTGATAAATTATTGACAGTTGATACATCAACCAAAGTTGTGTTGGGATAGAAAGGATGGAATATTATGAACTCCAATGCTGTCGCCTTCATTACTGGAGCTAACCAAGGAATTGGCCTACAAATTGCAAAAGATCTTGCTGCTAATGGATTTACTGTTTTGGTCGGTTCTCGTAATCTCGAACGAGGTGAAAATGCGGCGAAGGAAATTGGATCTGGAGCTCTTGCTGTCCAACTTGACGTAACGAAAGAGGAATCAATTGCAATTGCGGCTAAGCGAGTTCAAGATGAATTAGGTCACCTTGATGTCCTTGTTAATAACGCTGCGATTTCGAATACGCATTTAACACCAGATATGTCTTTAGAGGAATATACACATTTAAGTAAGGCGAGCAGAGTGTCTCTAAATGAAGTGCGTGCAATCTGGGAAACAAACGTATTCGGAGTTTTAGCTGTCACGCAAGCCATGCTACCTTTGCTACGTCAATCCTCAATGCCACGTATTGTTAATGTCTCAAGTGCAGTTGGTTCACTAACGCTGAATTCAGATCCAGATTTTCCTGTTCGCGATCTATTCAGCCCTGGATACGCAGCGTCAAAAACAGCCCTTAACGCTATCTCGCTCGCTTTTGCCATTGAACTGGAACAGGAAGCGATCAAGGTCAACACTGTTTCTCCAGGATTTCCAAAAACTAAATTGAACAACTACTCAGGTACAGAGACTATAGAAGAGGCTGCTGCCGAAGTTGTACGTGTTTCTCTTCTTGGTGCGGACGGACCATCCGGAACATTCACACAGACATCAGGTACAATTCCTTGGTAAGTGGCAATCACCGGTAAACGTTAATAGCCGGAGAATGACTATCAATCGACAGTTAGTGTTGGGGGGATAGCAAAATGAATGCACTTGTTTTACGAATTGAGGGGCTTGTGGCACTAGCATTAAGTGTTTATTTTTACTTTTTCGATCTACAATTTAATTGGATTGTGTTTGTCCTTTTATTGTTTGCACCCGATTTGTCAATGCTTGGGTATTTGAAAAATAACAAGGTTGGCGCGGTATGGTACAATCTTTTTCACACCTACAGTATTCCTATGGCAATCATAATCTCTAGTGTATTGATTCATAGCCATATTCTTTTAATGATCGGCTTAATTTGGGTTGCTCATATCGGAATGGATAGAATGCTTGGTTATGGACTGAAATATCCGACAAAATTTCAAGATACTCATTTGAATCGTATTTGATACGGGATCTTCAATCATCTCGTAACAAAGATCGTACTAATTTATTTCGGAATAGAACCCGTTAACGGCTAAAAATAAGAGAATTTCCTTGAGTGAGTTGGTCATGGCAAGTATTGTGATTGCAAAAAAACACAGAAAAGCGAAAAACAAGGAGGCGTTTTAAAGGATGGAGGTATTCATCAGCCAATATGATTTGATCCAACGAACAAGGGAATCATTATTCCATTATTGCGAGATGATCACCGCGACAGATTACGCAAAAGAGCTTGAAAACTTTGGTGGCAACTCTATTCGTAGCCTGCATTCCCATGTAGCTGACTGCTATCGGATATGGTTAGGGAATCGGGCTCTTGGTAAATCATTTTCCAACATAAAACCGGAACTTATTAACAACGTACATGATATGCGCAGGGTTTTTAAAAACACAGATGCCCTGGTTGAAGAATTTCTGAATGAGTTTAAAGGGAAATGGGATGTCAAGGTTCAAGTATCCTTTGGAAATGGAACCAGCAAGGAATTTACTGCATTATGGCTCTTTACGCATACCATCACCCATGAGTTTCATCATAAGGGTCAAATTGTAAAAGTAGGCAGACAACTTGGTTATATTCCGCCGAAAACAGACCTCATTCGTTAAATCGCTTTTTCCATATAAGGGGTCCCGACAGCAAGCATATTTCCAACCTAAAAAAGTCGATTCCCTGTACGATAAGGAATCGACTTTTTTGTTTTACAATCGCGCCCATTTGCTAAAAAAACTGAACTAAAACATTTCCTCTTTACAGTGTTTCAATGCACAAATAATATGCGCAGGTGCTTTGACCGTCCAAAAATTAATCTGGCGGCATTTATAAAGTTGTACGGCGACAATTTTACAAGCTTTGCGACGTAGGGCGGGCAATCAGTTCGTTAATCGTCACGTTAGTCGGTTGCTGGATTGCAAACAATATGGTGTTGGCAATATCGTTAGGGTCAAGTTGGTTCCATTCCCGGCTGCCCAATTTCTCCAACGCGGGATAAATCGAGTTGTCGGTAATGGTATCGTACAACTCGGTTTCTACCGCTCCGGGAGAGATGAGAGTCGTCCGGATATTTTGTTTGGCCCCCATTTCGGTTCTCATGCTTCAGTTAACACCCGTACGGCATGCTTGGTCGCACTATAAATAGAGCTTGAAGGAAGATGATATACCCCGCAATGGACGAGAAATTAATAATATGTCCCTCATTGCGTTCTTCCATATGTTTGTACACCGCTGCCATCCCATAGAGGACACCTTTAATGTTCACATCGATCATTCGCTCCCATTCGTCAACCTTCAAATTTCTGAAGAATGAAAGTGGCATGATTCCAGCATTATTAATCAAGATGTCGATTTGTCTATAGGTTTTAATCGTTTCATCCACCAATGCTTCAACGTCGGCACGCGAAGTGACGTCAGTCACCTTGTAGCTGGCCTCGCCCCCAGCGTTTCGGATTTCTTCCTGCAGCTTCTGCAATCGATCTTCCCGGCGAGCGGCAAGCATGACCTTTATGTCGTGTTGAGCGAGAAGCTTGGCCGTAGCCGCTCCCATTCCGCTGCTTGCGCCTGTGATAATTGCTACTTTTGTATTCATTTGTACTTCCCCTTTGTTCTTTTATTAGCCATTCATCGCTGGCTTGATTCTAGGTTATCAATTGGAGTTTGCTGTAAGTCAAGCCCTGACAAATAAATAATTTTGCAGGTGAAAAACCCTGTAAATCCATGGTTTTTCACATAAATCGGAACAAAATCCAATTATGTGGTATATATTAGGTGAAATACATTATAGTTAACTCTAATATATGCACGAAAAAAAGACGCGTCCGTCATCCAGAGAACGCGTTCCAATTCGAGAGAGATTTTACAAAACGGTTGAACTAGGGCAGCATCTTGGTTAATCCTTTTTCCTGCATGTCGTATAACGCCAGCTTGTAATTGATTTGCTCCAAATATTTAATCGTTTCTGAGAGGTCCTTCTCCACTTTTGCCTTGTGCTTAAGCATCATTTGTTTACGTAACTTAAGTGTACTCTCGCCTTCTTGGTACAAATCCACATAATGCTTGATCTCGCTAAGAGGCATGCCCGTCGCCCGCAGCGCCAAAATAAAATTTAACCATTCCTTACTCTCTTCGTCATACGATCGATTGCCACTCGAATCACGCTTGACGTATGGCAGGATTCCTTCCCGTTCATAATAGCGAAGCGTATATGGGGTAATCCCGGTTTTCTCCGAAATTTCTTTAATCGTGGACATCTCTTTCTCCTCCTGATAATAAATTAAAGTGAACTCTAATCTTTATCCGTCTTTCATATCCATTTACTGGCTCAAACTGTTGATTATTAAGAGCTGAACTTAGTTTAAAGGCGGGTTAGAGAACCTCTTGACTTAGAGTTTACTGTATTGGTTAAGGTGCATTCAAGACATATTCACAGTCGGAAGATATTATTTATGCCAGATCAATTTAAAATTGGCGGTACCCCTAATTTAGAAGGCTTTTCAGTTCTAAGTTTTTTTTAGTCGAATTCAGATTATCTTTTGAACTCATTTTTAGGTTTATCACCATCGCCCATTGTTTAATGTGTCCACCTTCCCATTTGTTTTAAGTTCTTTTGTTCATAAGTACAAAACTTTATAAAGAGCTTTCTCGTTGGGGAATGCCTCTTTTTTTAGTTGCTTTTCTAAAACTGGAATGTATACTTTTTACCGCATTCGTGGTGTACATAATTTTATTTTGCACTACACACTCTTGAGTCGTAAATGTGATTCGGAAGATAGCAGAAATCAAGTCAAAGAAGAGGAATCAAAAACCCGTGAAAATCCTTGCGAAATCAAGACTTTTCACGGGTTTCTTCATTTTTCAGACTTTGTGGTGCTTCCAAGGTGACTACCCAAAACGAAGCAATTGTTGGACATTGGGAAGAACTCGATATATGTTCTTCCGGAAGGGTACCTTTTTAAACTTGGCGCCCTTGTCCAATCTCCTTCTTCTGACGCTCGTATAAACCATCCATATAATACTCCATTGCCAACAATGCATGTTTCTTAAAATCCAGCCTGAACCCTTCAAGTTTATGATCAACGAGGACCTTGTGCATATCCTCCGGAATACTCGTAGTGTTCACATAACCCACGATGATTGCGTTTTGTGCTTGCAGCAGCTCATAGTAGGATTCCGTTGTAAAGTATTCCACCCTCTCAACCAGCAGTCGTACGATTTTGTCCAATGAAGTAAACAGACCCAAACTAACTTTAATGGCTGTGTCGTAATCAACATTTTTCTCCAAAATGGTACTCTTAATGGCAATTAATCGAATCAGTACCGAGTCTGGATCAAGAATGCTTTCCATCTCTTTTAGAAACAGGTCTTTAAATTCCGTATAAGTGATCGACCTAATGGAAGAAGTAAGTCTTCGAAATGATTGAATCGTTTCTCGTATTCCATAAACATAATTTCTATGAAAAGCGTTTCTTTTGTGCTGTAATAATAAAATAAGGTCCCTTTGGAGACATTCGCCGCTTTTGCTATATCACTCATTTTAATGTCTTCAAATGTGCTTTTCTTATAAAGCTCATAAGCAGCATCCAGTATGAACTTGGCTTTCTCTGCCTTAGCGCTGTCGGTCATCGCTCTTCTCATGCCATCACCTCTAATCTATCTAACCCTACTTGACTTAAGGTCAATGTTATGAAAATTAATGTTCAATGTCAACTTGAACCAATACCTCCATACGATAAAATAGAGGCAAGTAAAACCGGCTGGGCTACTATTTCATCATACCCGTAATGATTCGATCCATGGTTTTATCCCCGAGCAATCTTCTCATTCATACGGACGGCTTGGCCATTTTTCCAACGGCATACCTTGTCTTTGGTTTTTTGGCCTTTATAGCTTGGATAACAGCATTTGCAATGACTGCCGGTGGCGACGCTGCACCAGGTTTATACGAGGTTTGATGCATCTTCGCAACTG
Organism: Bacillus sp. JCM 19058; assembly: GCA_001310555.1. The sequence continues at coordinate 17,875 of BAXO01000064.1, read as the reverse complement.
CGACTGCCAAGTTCTTATACGGTCCATCTCCGGAGTTTTTCAACATAGGCGCTCCTGACACTTGCGCAAATTCAGTTCAATCGATCCGGGTTCAATGACCACCACATCGATTCCAAATGATTTTACTTCGACTCTTAGACAATCTGACCAGCCTTCCAAGGCATGTTTGCTTGCATGGTACCATGCTCCAAGGGGTGAGTGGATTTTCCCCGCAACAGAGGAGGTGCTAATACTCTTGCCACACTGCTGCTTCCTCATATACGGCAACACAAGCTGCGTTATTCTAGCAAGGCCAAACATATTCACTTCGAACTGATACCTTGCATCATCCAAACTCACTTCCTCAACACTTCCATAGAGAGCGAATCCAGCGTGATTAAACAGTACATCTATTCTGCCTTGCTCCTTAATCATTTTGTCAACACAAGCGCTAATGTCTTCCTCTTTGGAAATATCCATTGGCACTGTAATAGCCCAAGTTTTTTTTGAGATCCTGCATTTGTTCAACTCGTCTTGCTACAGCATACACAATATGTCCTTCGGATAAAAGCTTCTTTGAGGTTTCTTTTCCTATTCCCGCTGATGCACCAGTAATTAAAATAACTTTCCTACTCAATAAAAACACCTCCGCTTTAAAATTAAACCCACCGATTATTGACCTAAAGTCAATGACCATAAGTCAACAATAAATGACCAAAGGTCAATTGACAATTTTAAACTTCGATTAACATTCAGCAATTTTGACACCAGAACGAGAAACAGCGAGAGGAAATACACCCATTCCATTAAAAAGACTACCTATTCTTAAATCTGTTTTATATTTCACTCCTAAATGAATGCATTAAAAACACCATCTCTCGATTAATACCGATCAAATGGCGTGAAATGTATCTTATAGAAGTTAAAAGTTCATAAGGAATTTCCATATGTTTATCACTTGTTAATTCGATTCTTCCATAAAAATAAGACGCTTCACTTGAAACGTCTTTTGTAGGAGATATCCAATTTGTATAGTGATAACTTTATAAAATTATTTGCATTTATTGCATTGAAATTGCATTTTTTTATTTAATTTTTGCTAGTCATTTATATTTCCTGAAAAGCCTTTAAAATCAACGATTTTGCTTAATATCCCTAACCTTAAAAGTAGAGTGGGAGTCATGAATGAAACTCCGAAAACCACTACATTCAAGGGTTTTCGGAGTTCTTTTTTTTAAAGTCAATCCTGCACAGAGACGGTCTTCATTTCATGGATTTTTTTGGAGCGTCTGGACACACTTCGTCTTCTCTTCATCGTCCTCTGTGTGGAGATACCACTCCACAAACCTGTACCCGAATACGAGAAGGATCAGCTCGTAGACACAATGATCAGCGATAGGAGATACATCCGCATACTCCGAAAAGCCTTTGTAATACGCGGGGACGCATCGCTGGTAGTATTCGACCATGTGATCGATATCCGCTTCATCCGCAATCAGGCTTGCGAGATCCTCACCTAGGTAGCCCCATCCGCTGGTATCCCAGTCGATGAGCGCGATTTTCCCGTCGGCATAGAGCAAGTTGGTCACCCAGAAGTCCCGGTGACATAGCACGAGGGGCAATTTTTCGATGCGGGCGAGTATCTCGTCTGCGTGCTCATCGATGTCGATGAGCATTTGCCGCACGTGCTGCGGGAATTCGCAGTCCTTTGAGCGTATATAACCGTAGACGACCGGCCATGACCGATAATGCAGATACGTATTCTTCATGAAATCCGCATGGCTCAGGTTGGTCAGGCTCTGCAGCACGGGGGGCTGCTTTGCATACAGCTTGCCTTGATAGCGTCCTAACTCCAGTGCGGCCTGTTCATACATGTCACCGGTCAAGTCTAAACCGGTTACGCCATCGATATATTCCTGCCACAACTGAAATTCATTTTCTTCGCCATTGAGCTCGGCGTGATAACATGCCGGCCAGCGGAAGGTATCCGAGAACGTCGTTCCCAAGTCAGACGCATAAAGATCATATTCCCGGCGCCACGAACTCGGATCGCCGTAACGCTCCCATTTCTTCTGGATTTTCAGCACGATACGGTACGGCAAGCTTTCACCATCCGCATTTTCGGCGTTCCCCGTTACCAGGTACACATTTCCCACAGTTCCGCCCTGTAACGCCGTGGTTTGGCAATCTGCGGAGATGATATCCGTCTTGAACCGTTGGCTTAAGGCATAGGTCAGCGTTTTAAGCTTGATCATTTCTTCCATCCTCCATTTTTCTTCGTTTGTCTGCTCCACATGGCGATCGTTTTGTTTCGAGCCCTCTTATCGATGAGATAACTCGTTTTATCCTGGACATACTTGTTCTCCTGCTGCTGGCCAACATAGTGCTCCCGCCGTTCACGCGGCAATGAACCGTCAGCAAGCATGACTGTCAAGCGCTCGCGCCAAAGCTCCGTCACCCTGCCGGGCAATAATCCGTCGGGAATTGCTTCTATTTCTGTGTAGTCATAGGTTTTTAAATTCATCATGTTTTTTTGTTAGCTCCTTTAATGTTGTTTTTTTTGGACGCAAAAATGCCACGGACAAGCAGCCTCTAAAGAAGCTGCTGTCGCGCGGCATTAGGACGCAAAAAAGATACGACCTTCATCGTATCCTGCAAACAGCAATATTCACGAAAGGTTACTTTGGATGGCATACTAAATAATACGGGCGTTTTCCCGCTTTTTTTCGCGTATGCCTGCTATTCAGTTTTAAGACCAAACCACCATATAAGTATTTGCCATTAAAACACATCTCCCTTCGTGTCAGGAACTTGCTTATTGCTAAGCTGTCTATAAAATAACCCAGCTTTCGTTACTGCCCATATCGCTTGCTTTCTTTGTTTATTCCCTGTGCTGGGCTTCCTGAATGGCCGATTCCGCTTCATCCTGCAATTCACGCAAGACAGTATTAATATCCGTCCCTTTCCCTCTGTCCGGATCAATAAACTCTTGGACTTTTTCTTCTAAAAGCGGGTACACGAGCGATTCGTATCTTGAGCGGAACGGCTGCTTTTCAAGCGTAGGGTGCTTTAGCAAAGCGTCGGTATTTTTGTCATCGAGCTCGGGATCATAGCCAACTTCAGCAATGATCTCCTCGGCAGCACTTTTTTTCAAACGGGATGGTGACTGCTGATTCCAAATAGTTCACAATTTGCTCGGAATCTTGCAAAAACATAACAACTTTAAATGCAGCGTCTTTCTGCTCACTGGCCTCGGTAACCGCAAGCCATTGTCCACCGACCATAGGCGTAATAGCATCCCCTTCGTCCCAAATCGGAAAAATAACCATATCCCAGCCATGCCTTCATCAGTCGCTACCTTTATTCCGGTCCAATCGCTCCACAAAAAGAAGATTGGCATCATCGCTAACGTTCTATCTGTGACAAACTTGCCGACCGCCTGAGTTACAGGCTCTGCGTTCGGTAAATGATAAACCTGCTCATATAAGCGGAAAAATTCCTGAAAAATCGGTTCTTCGGTAAAAAGCGGTTTATCCGTCTCAGGGTCGACAAGCGGAACCTCCATCGTAGACAGTAAAATACGTGTCGCTGGCAAAGCCAGCCCCATATAGTCCTGGCCGCCACGCTCTCCCGATACCTGGCTCGCAAGCGAGATGACCTCCTGCCAGGTCATTCCTTCTTCCGGGTAATCGACGCCAAACAAATCAAAAATCTCCTTATTGTAATGCAAAGCATACCTTGTCATATTGTTCGGTAGCGCCCAGAGCTCCTCTCCACCGGCATAAGAGCGGATCGCCTGAATAAATCCGGGATCAAAACGTTCTAAATCAAAGCTGTATTTCCCTATTAACTCCGTATGATCAGTGACAAGTTCATATTCGCTAAACAAATACAGCTGCTCAAGGTTGTTACCGAACACAATGTCAGGAACTTGGCCTGCCATTAATTGCTCCTCGATTTGATTACGGTCTGGGTTCATAGGAATAAGTTCAAGTGTTACATTAGGAAAATGTTCCTCCACCGGCTCCTTGTAATTCTTTGTAAAGCCTTCTTCGTCCATGGCAATGCCAATTCTAATTGTCGCTGGCTCAGTAATATCGTCCGATACAGCCTCCTCTTCCTTTTCACCCTGACCCTCATTTTCAGAATCAGCTCCATCACCCGTATTACTTACGTCATCACTGCATCCGGCGAATAACGATAAAGCCAGTAGTAGGACAAAAAACGTCTGCATGACTCCCTTAATTTTTTTTAATCATCAGTTTTTTTCCTCCGTCATATTCTTATGAAACTACTGTTCTCTGGCAGCCTCAATTCTCCTATCGACAATTGTTCGCTTCGAGTCGATAAGAGCGTCTCATGACCACCACCCTCCAGACGTTTAAAGCGCTTTCACTACATAGTAAGCGATTCATTGTGAAAATGGAATGAATTTTTATACAATAGCTGGAGTGTTTATCCGAGCATATAATCCTTGTTTGTCGTCTTTGTATGATGTAAGAGACGCATGAATGCCAATTGAATCCCGCTCATCAAATAAGCATAAATAGCGATGATCATTAACACGACTACTGGTGACCAGTACCAGTGAACAAAGACGCTCAAACTACCGGAAACAATATATAGGATCGCGACCAAAATAAAAGAAGGAATGAGCGAAGCTTTCATATATTTCCAGCTTCGTTTAAAGGTTTGAGCGATGTTCAAACGGTCAACTACAATTGTAAATTCCAAATAAATGAATAGAATGCGCAAAACCATAAAAAAACGAAAAAGAGGCAAAAACGCCGATTGCTCCGAAGAACATCGCCAAAAATGTCGTGACGGCAATTTTGGCAAGAAAGACGATAATTAGTAAAAAAATAAAGCGAAGCCAATTCCTTTTTCCATACTGCAGAAAATCAGCAAAGCGCAGCGTTCCATCCGCCACCAATCGATAAAGAGAACCGATATAGCCCCCTTGCATAAAAGCCCCGACAAGCACCATGCCAAGAACAATCAACAAAGTAAGGAGGGTTGTCCGCTCAAACGCATTGAAGAACTCAGTTGTATTCACAAGTAAAGGAGTATTCAAAATATGGCTAACCGATGGGAAACCCATCTCCAATATGAGTCGTAAAGAAAGCTGCGCCTCTCCATAAAATCCGATCAGGCTCCAGCCGATGAGTAAAGCAATTAAATCAAAAACGAGCGGATATAAAACGAGAACTAGATGTCGATTAAGCTGACGAAATGCTTGTATAAGTAACATTCATTACCCCCAAAATTGTTTTATCTTCCCTAACAGACAAGCTTACCCCCATTTGCCAAAAAACGGTTCGTTAAATCTTTGTTTGTTAACCTAAAGAAGTTCATTCCATCATCTACCGTTTTGCCGCTTGGGCAAACTCAACCCAAAATGTTGCACCCCTCCCACGCTGGCTCTCAGCCTGATCGTTCCACCATGAGCCTCAATTAATGCTTTAGAAATACTTAACCCAACTCCCGAGCCTTCTTTACCATTTTCGCGGGATTCGTCGGTACGATAAAAGCGATTAAAAACGAGCCCAATATCTTCTTTTGACAGACCGACTCCATTATCTGAACAGTATAATCTAATTTTATTTTTATCGCATATTATACCAACATCTACGGTTCCACCAACCTGTGTATATTTAATCGCGTTCGAAATCAAATTTGTCACTACTTGAATCATTCGATCTGAATCAACACGGGCATAGCAAGGGCGATTTGGCGGCTGAAAGCGAAAGGTTATATTTTTGGATTTCGCCATAAACAGAAAGCCTTCAAACGTACCCTCCACTAATTCGGAAATATCGACCGTTTTGATGTTTAACTTAAATCGTGCACCCTCTGCTTCAGAAAGCTTTTGTACGTTACTAACAAGGCGGGATAATCGTTCAATTTCGTTGTAAATGTCATTCAGGTTTTGTTGCGTTAGTGGATACACGCCATCGATGATTGCCTCTAATCTTGATAATACCGAAGTTAACGGTGTTCGCAATTCGTGCGTTAAATCTTGCATCATTTGCTTACGCCAATTTTCCTGATTATTAAACTCATTGAGCAGACTGTTAATTGCATCAATACATCGTTTGAGCTCCAACGACCCCTTTCTAGGAACAAAGGCCTCGCGATCACCATTCAACACTTTTTCTGCTGAATGACTAACCTTTTCGGCCGTACTCGACAGCTTCCTAGCTACGAAAAAAACTAATGACAAGAGCAGCAGCTATAACAAATGCAAGCGCGATTTTGCTTTTTTTGAATGACCTCTTGACTTAGCCGATTCAAATAAGGGTAACGGGAGATATCATTCAAATCATAGTACGCATGCAAATACCCTTGAACCTTCCCCTCATAAACAAAAGGAACCTCAATCACAACGGGCGATTGAAACGGAGACTGTTCAGAGTAGGAATCAAACCAAGCTGTCTCTTGATCGGGTAAGTAAAAACGCAAAGGTACGGCATATTGAGCAGAGATCTCGTTAACCCGATCACTTCTTTCAGTGGCAGAAGGATCTGTCCACTGGGAACGTAACGCATATAGTATATGATAAGCCTTTCGGAAAAATAATTCTCTTTATAGCGCGTGAATACATCATTCCAATATAACGATAATAGGGCTGCAAACAGGATGATAAGGACAATGGATGTAGTTGCCAAAACTGCAAAAAGAATATTTTGAGTTCTGTTAAAGTAGCCCAACAGGTTCATCATACACCTTCTTCTATATAGCTATTAAACTTATACCCAGCTCCGATTTTAGTCACAATATATTTTGGCTGCTTCGGGTTCTCCTCTATCTTTTTCCTAATATTTTTTATATGCGCATCAGTCGTTCGTCCATCACCAATAAAGCGATACCCCTGAGCTTCGAAAGACAGGTCGTGCCTGCTGTATACTTTTCCAGGCTGCTTCACTAGAGCGTCCAAAATTTTAAACTCGGTATACGTTAGGTTAGCCTGTTTCCCGTCGACGAGCACTTCCTTTGATTCGAAATTTATCGTCAACCGATTGTTATTGAACTGCATAATTTTTCGGCTATCGCTTGTAACCATGTTCATTCTCCGCTTAAGCGCATAAATACGGGCAATGACTTCCTTCATCCGAAAAGGCTTCGTAATATAATCGTCTGCACCGAGATTGAGACCGTGAATCAAGTCCTCTTCGCTTGATTTTGACGTAATCATAATCACCGGAACGTTCGACACTCTTCTAATGTACCCACACACCTCTTCACCCGACAAGCCCGGAACCATAAGATCGAGTACGATTAAATCCAGCTTAAACTTTTCTACTTTTTGCAAAGCTTCTTTTCCATTACTGGAAGTAAAAACCTTCCATCCCTCTTTAATAAAATACGACTTGAGCACATCACGAATCGAAGCTTCATCCTCCACTATTAGTATATCCATACAGATTCACCCCCACATGTATTTTAGATACCAATGTTGGAAAAGATCTTACATTTTAATATGCACCAAGTTTCCAAAAAAATTCATTTTATAATATACTGAATCTTTAGATAAATGATATTGTGATAAATACCAGAGTAACCTCCAAATTGAAAATTTTTACCTAATATGGTCTTAATATGGTATTACCAGTATCCTCATCTAGCATTAAACTCGTGTCGTTTCATACTTTCTTAATTTCAAAGTTAAGCGCTTCCACTTGAATTGTCAAGCCTTTTTTTTAAAATAATTAAGAATTAAGGACTAATCTAATGCTACCGAACATTCAATGATTTTGAAAAGCAGTGCTTGAATTAGTTTTTTCAGACTGTACCTTTATACCTATGAAATAAATCTTCTATTCAACAGGAATTTACTCATCATTTAGGATAACTATAAGTGTCTGCATCGACTGTAACGTCTCAAATACCATTGTATTCGATGCAAGTGAATTCTATATGGTACAGGAGTCAAAGCGAAGTGGGTAAGAGAAATACTGAGGATAATGGGGGTTCCTTCAAGCGATTTTGGGCAGAAGCCTCGCCACAACGGCCGGCTCTTAAGTCAGTGATATTGTACATTCTATAGACCCGTGCACTTTTAAGTGTGGATTTTATAGGGGTTTCGTAGATACTGCACAGGTTAGTGTCATAGTGAAAATGGCCTTTCGTTGAATAATACGGTCCTTACTAAATGGCTTTTTTTGCGTAATAATTACTTTTGCTGAAGCCTTAATCCTTGCCGATTTGATACAGCCCTATCGGCAATGATCCTAGCATTTATTGTGCCTTCGCATCAGCTATTTTCGCTTCTGACTCCTCCTTCAAATTTCGTAAAAATGTCGGAACATCGATATCCGATTCGGCAAATTCCGTTAATGCTCCTTCCAAATCGACGTATTGATCCCAAACGCTTTTTCTCTCAGGCAGTTCAGCCTGCTCCCCTTGGAACAAGGCCAATATATTCTTCCCTTCGTACACGCCGTTATCTGCTCCAAACTGCGCCAGAATATCGTCATCAAGCAGCACCGGCGGTGTCCCGGCTTTAGACAGCTTAATCTGATATTCAGGTGTTAGGCTTTCTGCCAAAAACTGAAGCGCTGCTTCCTTTTGTTCGCTATATTCATTAATGACCCAAGGGTGCGTTCCTCTAACCGGCACAACATTCGGCAAGTCCTCCCAATACGGCATAGGCAAAATGTCTATCGCTTCTTGATAGGCCTGAGCATCCTCACCGCCAAACCACGTAAGAAAACCATGCCAGCTAATGTGCATCGCTACCGTTTTTTGGGCAAATTCCTGATTTCTCGTCTCCGGATCCTCATTGTATAAACCAGGAATCCGATAAAATTGCTCCATTAAGTCCATAAACTTCGTAAACGCTGGATCGGTTGTAATCAAGACTTCACCCGTTTCCGGATCGGTCATATTGACGGAGAGCTGGGCAAGCGGCTCTGTGACAATCTCCATTTCCAGCCCACGATAATAGACACCATCACGTTCTCCCGTCATCCTTGCTGCTAAATCAAAGGTTTCCGTCCAGGTCATAGCTTCCTCCGGATAAGGCACTCCAAACAAATCAAAAATTTCTTTATTATAATGAAGCCCTGCTCCTGACGTTTCCGCCGGAATCCCGACCAACCTATTTTCCTTGTCGCGGGCGCGAATGTCATTGAGTAAAGCAGGATTCACCCCAGTCAGATCAATCTCATATTCATCTAGCATCTCATCTAACGGAAAAATCATATCCAGCTCTTCCAACGGCCGTTGTCCAGTATGAGCTAAGAGAACATCCGGAACAATTTGATTAGCGTAAAGGTCTTCCAGTTCACCTGACGACCCGCTCCAGTCAATATGTTCCAGTGTGATATGCGGCAAGGCTTCCTCGATATGATCACCGATGCGTGACATGAAATGGTCAACACCCCAAGGAGTCGCCACCTTCAAAGTAACGGCCTCATTCGAAAAAGACTTTATCTCCATTTCCTCTTCCCTATCGTCCGACTCACCTACTGACTCCGTATCCGAGGCACCGCTCGTACAAGCTGCCATAAAAATTAATAAACTGATTATCAGTCCAATTAAATGGAGAATGGGTAGCTTTTTCACGACGTTCGCACTCCTTTACATTTTTGTCGACCTGAGTACATCGCTAAGCATCTTACGATCGGAGGAAAGCGTTTACATAAAGTTTACTAAATATTATATGAATTTCCCGTGAATTTTTAGTACCACTTTGGGCGAGTTATATTCGATTTCTGCTTGTCATCGAAATTGTGCAATGACAGAGCTGTATGGCTTTCGTTCCTCTCGACGTATTCAAATTCTCCTTCCCCAATCCCGGCGCTGCTAAAAATCTCACGGAATTCATTCATGAATTATGAAAAGATATTCGTTATAATCGAAATGAAAACGTGCTCTTTAAGATAGGAGAAGCATCCAAATGCTGCAACGAAAACAAACATTAGCCCAAATTGTAAGTGATCGGATTAAGACTTTCATTGCGGAAAACAACTGCCAGCCTGGCGATCGCTTGCCGACTGAAAAGGAAATTATTCATATGCTGGGAGTGAGCCGAACGGTTGTCAGAGAATCGTTAAAAGCGCTTCAATCTCAAGGGATAATTGAAATTAAGCAGGGTGTCGGTATTTTCGTCAAAGAAGTTCAGCTACAGAGCTTCTTTAAAGAAATATCTCCCTTTTTAAAGCTCGATCAGGCAAAGTTTAAAGAGCTGATTGATACAAGAATCATCCTCGAATTAGGGGCGGTTGAATTAGCTGTTCGTCACTATCAGCCAGATATGATCAAACGATTGTCGTACTGGAACGAGCTGATTTATGAGAAAGCTAGTCAAGGAGACAGACCGAAAGAGGAAGATTTGCATTTTCACAACGCCTTATTCAAGGCGACGGGAAACGAAACCTTTATCCAGCTGTCATCCATTATTGCAGAGTATTTCCACATGAATCAGCTTGAAAAAATTGTCCCTCCCGATGAATACCTTATGGCCTTTAAGGAGCATCAAACGATTATAGAAGCGATTATTCAGCAAGATATCGCTCAGGCAAAGCATGCCATGAAGCAGCATTTAATCCGACTATACCGATTTCTCGAAGATTGAGTATGAGGCTAAGTGTAAACCAAAAAAAAGTGAGGCGATTGTCATGAAACCGATTGATTTTATGCTAACAAATTCATTGGAGAAAGTATTTTCAGCTAGTAGGCCAAAGGAACAACACTGGAAGCAAGCCTCCTTGTTTCAAAATGAGCAATTCTCTTTTCAGCTTGCTTATCGCTGTCACGGTGCAGAGAATCGAACGATTAAGTTGCAAATCAAGGCAGATGGCACGCTCAAAAAATCCCTTAGTACAGTTAAGCATGTACCTTCTGATTTACCGGCGTACCCCGATCGCCATGACGAGCACTACCTTTCAACTGAGCCGGGCTTATACCCTGACCTGCTAATGCCTGTCACAGAAGGAGAAATTGAGCTAGAGCCCAACGGCTGGCAGTCTTTATGGATTGACATCGAACCAAGTAGTGAGGCGGCAGGCAAAAAAAGAACTGACGCTCGTGATAACGACTGTAAACGGGCAGCCTCTTTTCGAGGAAACGATCGCCTTGGAAGTGCTTCCGTATTCACTTCCGGAACAAAGACTCATTCATACTCAATGGTTCCACGCCGATTGCTTGGCCAACTATTATCAAGTCGAGGCCTTTTCAAACCAGCATTGGCAAATTATCGAGAATTTCATTCGCACAGCGAGCGAAAACGGAATTAATATGATTCTCACTCCGGTTTTCACCCCTCCATTGGATACGGAAGTCGGTGGAGAACGTACAACTGTGCAGCTCGTACAGATTTCAAAGGAGAAGGACAGCTATTCCTTTGACTTTACGCTATTAAAAAAATGGTTGGACATTTGTAAAAGCTGCTCGATTCAATATATTGAAATTGCCCACCTCTTTACGCAATGGGGTGCACAATTTACACCGAAAATCATCGTCTCAGAAAATGGGGTTGAGGCGAGAAAATTCGGGTGGGATGCCGCAGCAGACAGCGACGCATATCGCGAATTTCTACAAGCCTTCCTGCCAGCATTGACAGAATTTCTTAAAGAACACTGGGCACCAGAAAACGTTTATTTCCATATTTCTGATGAACCGAACGAAGGATGCTTAGAGACGTACGCCATAGCGAAAGAGCTTGCACAGCCTCTTCTTAAAGAGTTCAACATCATTGATGCGTTAAGCAATTATTCCTTTTACGAGAAAGGGGTTGTCACAAAGCCAGTAGTGGCCTCTAATCATATTCAAGCTTTTATCGACAATCGGGTGCCGAACCTTTGGGTCTATTACTGCTGTTCGCAAAACAAGGAGGTCAGTAATCGCTTCATGGCCATGCCTTCCTCCCGCAATCGAATTATCGCGACCCAGCTGTTCAAGTATGACATCGAAGGCTTTCTTCATTGGGGCTTCAACTTTTATAACAGTCAATATTCGATTGAAGCTATCGATCCATACGAGATTACAGATGCGGGCAAGGCGTTCCCTTCCGGTGACCCGTTCCTCGTCTATCCTGGCAAAGATGGCGAGGCTCTTCCTTCCATTCGCTCAAGGGTCTTCTATCAAGCCTTGCAGGATTTACGAGCCTTCCAATGGCTGTCAGAGCTGAAAGGAAAGCAGCATGTCCTTGAGTTGATTGAGACACAGGAGACGATTACATTTACGAGCTATCCTAAAGGTAGCAACTATATTTTTACTACTCGAGCAGCTGTTAACAAATCGATTGAAGAAGCATTGTCCCTTTAAAATATATGAATCTGTTAAAGCCACAAAGATACAGCTTCTTTGTGGCTTTAATGACAGTACCGCCCTATTAGCGTTTGGTATGATATACTAAATGGATGATATGGTCTGACCACATGATTACTCTCCTACATGACAATGGCCTTGAACAACATACGCAGCGGAAAGCAGGTGATTTTATTTGAAGCCTATTGACAAAAAAAGAACGATTCACATTAAGCAAAATCGTCAGTGAAAACTTGCGCCAGTATATAATTGATAACAAGCTGGCAACCGGAGACAAGCTTCCTTCTGAAAGGGATTTGGCTAGTACAATGGATGCGAGCCGAGTCATCATTAGAGAAGCGCTGCGAACGTTAGAGTCGACAGGAATTATTACGATCAGGCACGGTGAAGGAGCCTTCGTCAATATTGACGACTCCAGTGTCCTTTTCAACCATCTCCTTTTTTTTCTGGCAAATGAACAACGAAAGAGTAGAAGAGCTGTTTGAGCTTAGACATCTGCTTGAAAAGGCAGCACTAGAGCGCATCATGTGCCAAACAAGCCCTGCTCTCTTTGACGAACTGGAGCAAATCAACAAAGAAATGAGCGAATCACCTAACCCACGAAAGTTTACCGAACTGGTCATCAACTTCCACCGCAGCTTAATGAAAGCAACGAGCAACAAACTGTTTATCGAGCTCAACGATAGCATCATTCAATTTTTTTTTCAATGCCCGATCCCAGATGGACGAAAGCACACGTCAAAAAAAACCGTCTCTCAGCATAAGCAGCTTCTTGCCGCTATGAAAGCAAAAAAAGAAAGAGCTTGCTCTGCAGCACCTCAACGAATACCTTCTTTTATTCAAAGAAGCTCAATCGTAAAGGTTGAACGCCTGCTTTTGCATACTTCCCTATGGATTCAGGAGTAGCCTTCGGGTGACACGAAAGCGCTTCCTGAAACCCTACCTCCCTCTCCGCGACTCGAACCATCAGCTTTATGATTATAGTAAGCCCGTGTTCGCAAGCGATACATAGCAAACATGAACGGGATATCGATCGCTTGTCAAATAAGCCCACCTTCTGAAATCATAAAGGTCAGTTACTTTCGCCAAGCTTTAGATCTCACGTCAGCTATATTTTAGCTGAATCTCACGCGCCATTTCCCTTACGTTATGCATAAGCTCGGCCGGAGCCAGCACCAAAACGTTCGATCCGTAGCTCAGGACAAGCGACACGGCGTAATCCGGATCGTAAATCACGGTACGAACGTCCAAACCGTCTTCTGTCTGTTCGCATTCTTCAGGGAACTGTTCCAGCACCCGCCTTCGCACGCTCGGATCAAACCGAAGATGAACCTCCATTTCTGGCATTGCCTTCGTCGGCTCAGCAGAAGATGGAAAACGCGGTTGAACATCGCGTTCCGTTATTTCAAGCTCAGAAATGCGTGATAAGCGGAACATTCGATCCGATTGACGCATTAGACAGTAGCCGTTCAAGTACCAATAACGACTCCCCCAATATAAGTTGTCCGGCTCCACATTTCGTGATGTGGCGTTGCCTTGCGAGTCTGTATAAGAGAATGCCACCACCTTTTTGTCTTGTATCGCCTGTAGAATCGGTTGGACAAGACTTCTCTCCGCATCGGTCGCAGCGAGATCAAGGATCAGCTTCTTCTCGGCCTCTTCCTGCGCCAACGCGGGCTGTAAGCTGACTAGCTTATCCATGATCGCGGTGGGTTGAGGACCCATGATGCCCTCCATTCCTTTCAACAAGCTGTAGATCACCGACAGATCTTGCAGGGAGAAGTGCTGCTTGGTCAAATAATAGCCGTCCATCACTTCGAAGCCGCCGTCCGTCCCGGTATAGGATACGATGGGGATGCCGGCTTGATTGATCAAGTCGATATCGCGATAAATCGTCCGAATGGACACTTCGAACCGGGCCGCCAATTCCGTAGCAGTCACCCTGCGTTTGGACAATAGCTCCATCGTGATGCCGAGTGCGCGAATCAGCTTCAAGCTACTCCCCCCTTTCCCTCTGTTCTCAATCTGTTGTCAGGATAACGAATTTAGACCGAAGTATCAAGCGTGTAGTGGAGCCGGTTGTACGACGGCTAGTCTTAACGATTATTCTTATTCAAATACAATGCCATCGTCATCGGCACGAAAATTGCAATTATGACCACGCACACGCCCATCCCTTTCGCCAGCAACGGTGCGTCCGCTGTACCCATCATAAGACCACGGACTGTGGCGGAAGCGATGCTAATCGGGTTCAAGTCAACCAATACCTGAATCCAACGCGGCATCGTCGACGAGTCCACCAAAATGTTGCTCGCAAACAACAAAGGATAAATAAAGATCATGCTTGTCCCCGACACTGTTTCCGGACGTTTGGCCAGGACGCCAATCAGCGTGAACACCCAACTGAGGCTAAACGCGAACAGCATCGTGAACAAAATCCCCAAGGCCGCTCCGGCAACGCCACCGTCTGGACGAAAACCGATCAGGAAGCCGACCCCAAGCGCAACGAGCAGCGCCGTCGTGTAACGCAAGCCGTCGGTAATAAGTGGGCCCAGAATAGAGGACGGTTGCCAGAAAGGCATCGTGCGAAACCGGTTGTACACCCCCTTGGAAATGTCGAGGCAGATTGCGTACCGCTATAAACCGTCATCGGGACGACGGTCAGAATGAACATGCCAGGGAGCAGAAATTGCACATATTCCGTGGATGATCCGGCAATCGCGCCGCCAAACAAAAAGGTGAAAATGCAGAGTATCAGCACCGGACCCATCACGGTGTCCATCACGAAACTGAAGAGATTGTTTTTCGTATTTTGAAACGATCTCCACACGAATATACCGGTCGATCGCCACAAACTCGGACTTCGGCGGTCTGTTTGGCGTAAGGAAAGCGGGACGTTGATCGGCTTGGAACTTTGATTCATAATGCGGCCTCCCTCGTTTTGGAATGGGTCAGGGTCAAGAATACTTCGTCCAAGCTGGGCTCGCCAAGCGTGAAATAATCCACGGGAATGTCATAAGACAGAAGCCGATGGACCGTTTCATTCGCCAGCTTCGCTTCTTGCACCGCCATTTTGTATACTAGCGGGTTGTGATCTTGATACACGGCCAACCGGGAGTCCGTCAACAATTCCGTTATTCGCTCCATCTCAACCGGTTCCGACAATTGAATTGATAACGTTTTGCCGCCGATGGAAGCCTTCAATTGCATAGGCGTGCTTCCGCGATGATGCTGCCTTGATCGATCACCGCGATGCGGTCCGCCAACTGATCGGCCTCTTCCAAGTATTGGGTCGTCAGCACGACAGTCGTGCCGAGGCCGAGCAGCATGTGCACGACTTCCCACACTTGGATGCGGCTTTGCAGATCGAGTCCAGTGGTGGGCTCATCCAAGAAAATGAGATCCGGCTGCGTCACGATGCTCGCCGCAATATCCAAACGCCGACGCATGCCGCCCGAGTAATGGCTAACTGTCCGGTCTTTCGCTTCCCACAATCCGAAAGAACGAATGCTGTCTTCCGCGATGTAGCGGGCCTCCCGTGACGGGCATCCGCTGAGCTTCGCGACCATCTCCAAATTCTGCAACCCGGACAACCCTTCGTCCAAGGCCGCGAACTGTCCGGTCAAACTGATCCGCTTGCGAACTTCGCCTGCTTGTTTCCTCACGTCGTACCCGGCCACGACAGCGGTCCCGCCATCCGCCTTCAGCAATGTGGTCAGCATATTGATCGTCGTCGTTTTGCCCGCTCCGTTCGGTCCGAGCAGCGCGAACAGCTCGCCTTTCTTCACGCGAAGATCGATGCCCTTCACCACTTCATTTCCCTGAAACGTTTTGCTCAATCCGTGAACATCAATCGTATATTCCATCCGTTATTCCCCCCGTTTGTTTTATTTCTCTCTGTTACACAAAGCGTTTCTTGTTTTCCTTCAGCCACTCGGCAAGCGTCCGGGCTGGCCACCGCGTTACTTGCTCCACGGCAGGCGACACCGTAAAGCCACAGCAGTTTTGTTCCACCCCATTACTACAAACATAATACCCCACTAATTATGACAACTTATTTGTCAGGATTAAAAAAGAATAAAAAAAATACGCCAAAATGTCTCTTTTATATATGACTTTTGACGTTTCGAATTGCCTGTAATGCACTTAAATCCCATTACTTCCCTTGCCTTAGGTTTCTAAATCCTACTCTATCGTTCTCCCTTAGCTTAATAAATTATATTGAGCAATTCGACTTTGAATTGCAAATGTGGAGCCACTACTTATCCCTATTCTTTTGATTCTCACTTTCATATCCTAAAACCTTCAAACAAGCGTAGTTTACTAAAAAAAACTCCCTGATGTCGTCGACGAGTGTATCCGGTACTGCCATAGCAACCATATGGCTGACGCTTGTATTATCAGACCAGTGTACGATATTGTTCTTCCGTTCAGCCAGACGACGAAACACAGGACCTCCTCCATGGGAAACTCCAGTCGGTACTTTGGTTTGATCAATTGGCATGCCTGCAGCCTCTTCGTAATAAGTCCAGGACGAGGAGCCAGCTGTCCTTGTCAGCCAGTATAATGTCACATTCGTGAGCAGTTGATCCAGGTCAAGGGGTTCTTGAGGCATTTCAACTCTAGCACCTGGCCAACCATCGAACTCTTTGTACCTTTCTACAAGATATGCAAGTTGAGCGACTGGAGAATCACTCATCCCGTAACTGAGAGTTTGCGGCCGATGAGTAAGATACGGGGCATAGCCACTTCCTCCAGTGAACAGTTCTGCCAATTGCTCTATTTCTTTGCTCTCCTCCTCTGTCAGATCCTCTAGTTCGTTGGGATCACCTGTAGGGATACCTAGCCCACCGGTAATGTGAACACCGACCATGTGCTCAGGATCTATGACTGCGAGTTCCGGGGAGACCAATGCACCTGCATCATTGCCGTGAGCGCCATAGCGATCGTATCCTAGTCTCCGCATCAGCTCGGCCCATGTTCGGGCGACTCGCGTGATATTCCATGGGGTTTCGTCCGCTGGCTCGGAAAATTGCGAAAAAGCGAATCCAGGGATTGAAGGCGCAACCACATGAAAAGCTATATCTGGATTTCGACCGTAAGCCCTTGGATTAGACAGTGGACCTATTATTTTCATGAATTCGGCTACTGAGTTCGGCCAACTGTGCGTGATAATCAAAGGAAGAGCGTTAGGTTCGGGTGACCTTACATGGAGGAAGTGGATTGTCTGACCATCGATCTCCGTAATAAATTGTGGAAATTCATTGAGCTTGGCCTCATTTTCACGCCAGTTATAGTCCGTCTGCCAGTACTCCGTAATATTTTTAAGATAAGTCACCGGTACCCCACGGTTCCATCCGTCCCCGGGCAATTGAGCAGGCCAACGCGTACGGAGAAGTCGGTCTCGCAAGTCTTCAAGGTCTTCCTGGGGAATTGCGATACAAAACGGCCGGATCTCGTTAGGCGTAGCTACTTTACTTTCCAGTTGCTGTTTTGATTGAGTCATTAAAGTCATTCTCTTTCTATTCATTTTATGGAAGTTCTAAGGTGAATCAATTTCATCATTCAATGATTGAGTGTAAAATCCGAACACGATCATTTGATCATTGATTTCCACTCTAGA
>BAXO01000063.1 GCA_001310555.1 Bacillus sp. JCM 19058 | reverse complement strand
GTTCAGATGCCTCATATGGCATTTCTGTTTGTCACAAGCATTAGACTTGTTCGTTTGTTAAATCAAGCCACTTTACTTCTTCCTCTGATAAAAGAATATCGGCACCCGCTCCGCAAGACAGCATTTCTTCATGATTTTGGGGGCCAATAATCGCTCCCGTTGGAAAACGTTGGTTTAGCACGTAAGCAAGAGCAATTTGAATCGTGCTTACACCTTTTTGCGAAGCTAATTGTTCTGCCCGATCATACCGTTCCCAGTTTTGATCATTATAAAAAACGCGAACCAAGTCTTGGTTTTCAAAATTATCGCGCTTGAAGCGGCCAGTAAAGAAACCGCGTGCCTGCGAGGACCATGAGAATAACGGCAGCTTCGTTTTTTCATGCCACTCGATCGTTTTTTCGTCGGCGCTAATACAACCGGCCCAGTAAGGCTCCTTAGCCTTGGCCAAACTGAGGTTAGGACTCGAGAAGCTAAATCCGACTAAATCATGGGCCTTGGCATAGTCATTTGCCTCCTGCAGTCGCTCCTCCGTCCAGTTTGACGCACCGAAAGTGCGGATGCGCCCGGCCTCCACATGCTCGTTCAGCCATTCAAGAATTTGCCCTACCGGAATACTAGGATCGTCTCGGTGGAGTGCATACAAATCGACACAATCAAGCTTTAGCCTTTCCAAGCTAATTTGGAGCTGCTCAGCGATCTCCTTTTGATTGATGGTAGGCCCATTTTGATTCGGATGCCCTCCCTTCGTCCAAATGTTCAAACGGTCACGATTACCGGCTTCGATCCAATTTCCAATCGCTTTCTCGCTGTTTCCGCCACTGTAAATAAAAGCTGTATCGATCGTATTACCGCCAATTTCAAGAAAACTCTCCAGCACACTTGATACGTGCTCCATCCGATCCGGATGAAAATAATCGGAGCCCATAATTAAAGAAGTTACCGGGCGCTTCAACCCTTCAATTTCAATCGTTTTCACAGTTAACACCCCGTTCAATTATTAGTAAATAAAAATGATGCGCTTGTAGAAGTTCCGCTTAGCCCCTTCAGCGAATGACGACACGCTCCCGCGCTTCTGCGGATCTTAGACAAGCGTCGAGCACCTTCATATTAAAAACGGCATCGTCCCCTTGATAGCGCAGCTCGCTTTCACCAAAAACGTGCGCGGCAAATGCATCGGCTTGAAGCGCATATTGATCGAGGGAATCGCTTGAACCTCTTCGCTTTGATCCCCGCGAACAATCGTATAATTCATCGGACCGATAAACGCTGATGGAATTTCGATCCTCCCCTTCGTCCCGAGAATTTCCAGCGTATTTCTGAATTGTGCCCACATACCACAATCAAAGGTTAAAGCTTTTCCGTTAGAAAATTCGAGTAATCCTGCTGCCATCATATCGACACGATCGTGCTGTTCGGACAAAAAGGCATGAACCGTCGCCGCTTCCGGCTCTTCATCGAGTAGCATCCTCGCCGCACTGATCGGATAAACACCAATATCATAGAGGCCGCCACCCCCCATTTCACGATTTGCCCTAAAATTGGTCGTATTACCTCCTCCATTAAAAGTAAACGTCCCATGCATGCCACGAATCTCACCAATCACGCCGTCCTTAATCGCCGCTTTAATATCCGTATACCTTGGCTGGTAACGGTACATAAATGCTTCAGCGAGAAGCACGCCCGCTCTTTCGCAAGCCTCTTTCATTTCTATTGCTTCCTCGGCATTAAGAGAAATCGGTTTTTCACAAAGGACATGCTTCCCAGCTTCAGCTGCCTTGATGACCCATTCCTTATGAAGATGATTCGGGAGTGGGATATAGACAGCATCAACGGCCGGGTCTGCTAATAATTCATCGTAGGCTCCGTAAGCATGCTCAATTTGAAATTCATTTGCCACTTCTTTCGCAGCAGAAAGCGTTCGGCTTGCTATCGCCTGAAGTCGCCCTGTTTTTGATTCTTGGATGCCTGGGATCATTGCACGCTTGGCAATACTTGCCGTACTCATGATTCCCCACCTTAATGTTTTTTTTGTGGCATCGGATTTCAACCCCTCTCAATCGTATAAATTTATTCTTCCTATCTATGTATGATTCGCTTTGATAAGACAAATCCCTTTAATTAAAAATATAAAATAATGAAACGAATCATATCGAGAATCGAAAGTGATGCGAGCTGTCCCGGCCATAAAACAAGAAATGGAGCGTATCCCGAAGGTAATAGTCCAATCCTTTTGGCTTTCCTCCTCTCAGCCTTAGCGCCCTCCCGAGGTCGGCAAATAAGAAAAACGACCGTTGAATTGCTGCAATTCAACGGTCGAAGACCATTCCGTTTCGCATGGCTATGAAGAATAGCGCGACTATTTTTTTCATAATAAAGGTCGCCATACCTTGGGCAGGATACGACTCCATAATTGGCCCGTCAGTCCAGACCGATACCTCGTCACCGACTGTCAAATCGTCAAATGTCAAAGGATTGCCTTCCTCATCTGTGATCGTCGTCCCTTCATCAACAGAAAAATATATTTCCCCATTAATGAGCAGGCGATTATTCTCGTCGATTTCATCTATAGCTCCAGTAATATGTGGTTCGATTGTCGAATTCCATTTTCATCAAGCGAGGCCATAAGCCCTTCGGTAATCACGATAATCGTCTCGTCCCCACCAGTGATCTCATCAATTAGTTCTTCGTTTAAATCCTCTCTCGTTGAGACGTGAATCTCAATATAGTTTTCCTTCTCATTCAAAGAAATCACTTGTACTGGTCGAGGTCCAGTACTTAACTGCTCGTAAGACTCATTTAGCTCATCCAAGATCGCATTCAGTTTAGCGAAGGAATGAACCGCCGATTTTAATCGAACGGCAAACGTAGCATCCGAGTCTTCGTGTCCAGCATACTCGCTTAACCTCTCCGTCATTTCCCCTAAATCATAGGCTTCTTGTACAAGAAGGACGAAGTGAGTCTCAGGATCGTGTTCAATATACAGGCCCGAATACGCTTCTTCCTCCAGCTCTTCAGCTATGAATGCCTGAAGCAATTCAGTGGCTTCCATCTCATCTTCTGCCGGTATTTCAACTACATGTTCTTCTTCACTAAACGGATGATTTCCTTGATTCTCTCCGTTACTCGTTCCGCCTACGACCCCACCGCTGCCTTGGCCACACCCAGCAGCAAACATCAGGACACAAACAGAAAAAATATGCATCATTTGCTTCATCCAAACCACCCTTTATGCGTTTAATACATATAGAACGGTGAAAATGTAGCAATCGTTTCATTTATTCGAGAATTTTTCCAGAAAATATAAAAACACCATCCTTCGAACAGAATGATGTTTTTGCCCGTCATCCGAGGGGCGTCGCTTGCTTACACTTGATACAGTGCTCGATATTTTTGTTCTAAATAGCGAACGAGCGGGCCCGAATCGATTTCGCCCCCTGTCACATCCTTGATGATTTCGTCCGGTTTTTTCAATTTCCCGAATTGGTGAACATTGATTTTGAACCATTGCCCAATCACGTCAAAATTGCCTTGAAAAATCAGCTGATCAAAATCAGGCACATCCTTCACCATCGCCTCCTTCATTTGCGCTGCATAAATATAGCCTAGCGCATACGATGGAAAATAACCAAAAGCACCCGAGGACCAATGAGAATCCTGCAGCACTCCTTCCCCGTCATGCTCGGGGCGAATTCCTAAATAAGCTTCCATCTTTTCATTCCATAAATGCGGCAAATCCCCTACCTCGATCTCTCCCCCGAATAATGCTTTTTCAAGTTCGTAACGAAATATAATATGTAAGCAATACGTCAGTTCGTCACTTTCTATGCGAATCAAAGATGGCTTTGCTTCATTTATTGCAAAATAGAATTGCTCCAGCGGAACGTCTTCAAATTGGCCAGAGGCATACTTTTTCACGAGTTTGTAATTCCTTCTCCAAAATTGAAAATGATGACCGATAAATTGTTCATAAAATAAAGATTGCGACTCGTGGATCCCCATTGAAGTCCCGTCACATAAAGGTGTACCGATTAAATCACTCGAAATATTTTGCTCGTACAGCGCGTGCCCTCCTTCATGAATCGTACCAAAAAGGGAAACACGAAAATCATTTTCGTTATAATTTGTTGTAACCCTTACATCATAAGGGCTTAATGCAAGCGCGAAAGGATGGATCGTTTCATCAAGACGCCCGGCCTCGAAATCGTAACCGATCTCCTTCAGGATTTTAATACTAAGCGCCCGCTGATTTTCCTGCGGAAAAGGCTTAAATAAAGAATCAGTTCTCGGCTGATGCTTGGCTGCCGAAACATCCCGAACGATCGGAATTAATTGTCTTCGCAGATCGCCGAACACGTCATCCAGCGTATCAACAAACACGCCTGGTTCAAAATCGTCAAGTAACGTGTTGTACGGATGTCCTTGGCTCCCCCAGTAATCGATAAAACGCTTTTTCATAGTGACAAGCTTTTCTAGGTTTGGTCGAAACAATTCAAAATCGGCCTTTTCCTTCGCCTCCTCCCACAAGGCTTCCGTTTGTGCTTGCAGCATGACATATTCCTTGAACTCTTGCTTTGGGATGTTCTCATTTCGTTTCAAGGTCTTGCGGCATTCATCCACTGTTTTCTTTACTTTTTCGGTCAGTTCCCTATACGTTCTCTCCTCCGATAGCTCCTCTAAATAAGACGACATTTCTACCGAAGTCGATAATTGAAATACTTCTTCCGCTAACGTACCGATAACCTCCGAACGATGCTGTACTCCTTTTTTCGGGGCACCCGTCCGTGAATCCCAGTTAAGCAAACCGAGAGCGTGGCGATAATCCTCGATTTTTTTTACTAGATTCATAAACGCTACTTCTGTCGTTTTATATCGCACGCAATCTCCACCTTTCCAGTTAACAACCAATAATTTTTATTTCGACATTCCGAAAAGGAACTCCTTTTTTTCGGCTCATAGACACGATATTTTTCAGCTCCTTAAAATCGTGCTATGATGAAACGAGTAGGAGGGATTGCATGAAAGTGAATATTAGTGCTGCCGCTGCGGCATTTTATAAACAAGAAATTCCGCTTGAACCTGGGGATACGATTCGATTTTTTTGTTCGTGTCGGTGGAGTGGGCTCCGGCGGTTTCTCTGTGGGCATCATGAAAGACAGCACAATCGCTGATGCGTACAAAATTGAAAAAGAGGGAATTACCTTTGTGATTAATGAAGATGATTTCTGGTATTTTGATGGATTAAGTATCGACTATGATTCTGATCGGGGCTACATGATTTTTGAGCACACTCACTTTTCAGACCCTGAACATCCCCTTGCCGTCCGGTAGAAGCATGATGGTTTGCTGCTTCTACCATCTTCATCATTTTTTCGCCTCCTCTAATTGCTGCGCTGCCTTTTCAAGCAGTTCAGCAGAGACTTCAAGAAAATGAACGTCGATCTCGCTTGATGGGCAAAAGCTTGCTGGTATTGGCGCTTAGCTGCATTCAAGGCAGCAGTCGCAACCTCAAGCTGTTCTTCATCCATACTCATTGTCGCCTGCCCGACCATTCGCTGCGCCGCTTCTATCGCCATTGCGATTTGTTCAAGATCGGTAAAAACTTGATTGTTTGCATATTTTTTTCATAGCCATTCCTCTCTTTCCTATTGCTTTAGCATTAGGTTTCAACAGAATGCTTGATTCTATTCATTAAGCGTGCGCAAAATTACTTTACATAATATAATTATAGTAATGAATGAATACGATGTAGGACTAGAGAACGCATTTGAGACACTTTCTCTAATTGTTCCGATGAAACGTCCCCCCTTTTTTTATTCCACTCCTTTCTTTTATAAATCGTGAAACCCTTCGTGTACTTAAAATTTATTTCTATTAAGTCCCTTTTATAGAACCAAATGTAAAAAGCGAATGTGAGATCATCCGCTCTCACATTCGCTATCCGCTTTCCTAGCCTTAACTTTGTTCATAGCATCACAAGTTGCTCCGCATCGAACAATAACAATACTTTTTGGTTTATTTTTTTTACGTAGTTGGCTCCGTGATACTCCGCCGGTCCAAGTAAATAATTTTCGATATAACGGTCCTCTAAATCTACACTTTCGGGAAAATCCTGCTTGACTGATTGTACAAGCTCCATGTACGTTTCCTTCGTCTGTGCGTAGGCTTCTGCTAGCTCTTGCTTCCTTTGACTCGTCATGAGAGGCCTCCATTCCCAATCCTTTGTATATTTTCAGGACAGAACTGATAACTTTATTCTGACCTACTTCCGCAAAGAAATCAACCATCTATGGTGATTAAAAATGAATAATTGGTAAACGACTTCACTTTTCTACTGGCCTCGCACTTTTGACAAGGTTTTTGTTAAGCTCTGACTGAATAAGCACGGGAATGTTCATCTCGAGCAGCACCCACAGCAAGTAGATTCGTTTCAGCAAGTTCATAAGTATCCCTTTTTGCCACCAAGAATAGACACGGCTCTTCGTAAAAAAATAAGGTCCCATTTTCTCAATGTGGTCCTTCCCACTCAACGGCTTTAGCTCCTTTACTGCAAAGAACGATGAAAGGCAACCACTCTCAAAGCCCCGATAAATAATACAGGATTATTTTTCATTAATACAGTTCCATTATTGGCACAGCGAATCTGGTATTGTATTAATTAGAAATATTTTACTCCTTTAGAAAAATTACTTCACTATATGTTTCATTATGGAGGTGATCACGGAAAAGTCCCTCACAAGATGAAAACGATTATTCGAAAAGGAGGAAGAAGATGATTCAATTGTGGCGGGTCGGACGAATCGTTGCCTTATTATGCCTTACTGCTTTACTGCTGTTCACGACTATGCTTGTCAGTAGTGCGGAGGAAGCTAACACGACCGGAAGTCTAGAGAATCTCGCCTTAAACAAGCCTGCTTTGGCCAGCTCGGAATGGAGTACCACTTACGATGCTTCCAAAGCCTTTGACGGCAACGATAGCAGCCGTTGGTCGGCAGGCCGGGAGACAGCGGGCGGCGAGTGGATTCAAGTTGATTTAGAGGATGTCACTGATTTTAATTGGATCGTTCTGAAAGAAATTACGTACAATCGTGTGCAGGAATTTGAGCTGCTCGTATCTGATGACGGAGAAGAATGGGAATCAATTCATACCGGAACGACGATTGAAGAGAGGCTCATCGTCAACCTAGGAGACGTGCAGGCTCGATATTTACGTTTGCTTGCCCATGAGACAAACGATATTGTGACCATTAACTCGATTGAATTATATTATGGAGATGAGCTGAGTATTTTGGAAGAGATTTACTTTACAGACGAAGACAATGAACGATTTTCTGAAAATGAAACGTTAAATTTGACCAAGGGAGATTCGCTTCAGGTCCAGCTAAAAGGAATGATCGACGGAAAGGAAACGATTATTCCCGAAGATGCGTTTGAATTAGAAAGTGAAAATACGGATACAGCTACTATTGATGAAGCTGGACATATCTCTGTCATTGATTACGGGGTAGCTAAGATTACCGGAACCGTCACTTGGAATAACGAAACGTTTACTACTTCGATCTTTGTCCGAGCGGAAAATCCAGAAGACCTTGTAGTCAGTAGTGCATTGAACCATGAAAGTATGGACATTGAGATCGGCTATCCGTCTCTCATTAATCCTGGAGATGCATACCCTTCTATCGAGCTAACAGCTTATACCGAAGCGACAGTAAGCGGCGAAGTCATTCATAACGAAACGGACGTACTTCACCGTATTCCAGAACAATCGCTCGCAGCAGGAGAACACCAGACGATTTCGATTCCCGGAAGCGCAGACGAGATTGGCGAATATAAAATTATGCTAACGCTTGCAAGAGAAGGAAAGCCTGATAGACTGACCATTTTTACTTTACTGTCACCGATCCCGAGCGTGAGTTCGACAATCAAAGTCAAATCGCCTATGTTGGTGAGGACGGTAAAATGGTCTACGTTCCCGATTATAGGGGCAATCGTATCTTGGATTTCTCCCACAGTGGCTACAAAGGTGGAGGGGTTCGACTCCCAGATATTCAGGCTCGTGTTCTCGTTGAGCCCGGCGAAGGGGACGATACTCAGCGCATTCAGGATGCGATCGACGAAGTCTCAGCTATGCCGATGGTAAACGGCTTTCGTGGTGCCGTCGTCTTAAGTGCAGGTACATTCGAGATCGGCGGTACATTGGTCATTCGTGAAAGCGGGGTTGTCCTGCGTGGGCAAGGGCCGGATGAAAGCGACGGAACGCTGTTATACGCTACCGGTACTGAGCGCCGTAATATCGTGGAAGTCCGGGGACAAGGTGGACCTGAACTGGACACGAGCACCGCTTCGGCAGTGACTGATATGTATGTACCCGTCGGCGCTCACTCCTTCACAGTAGAGGATTCTAGCGGCTATGAAGTCGGCGACTCCGTTATCGTGCGCCGCAACGGGAATGCTTCCTGGATCCATGAAATCGACATGGATCAAATCGTCCACCGCCCAGGAGCACCACCGGGAGCGACGCAGCAGTGGTCACCGTTTGTACTCGGCTTTGATCGCATAATCACACAAATTGAAGGGAATACGGTTACGGTCGATGCCCCGGTCGCCAATGCGATCGAAAGCAGATGGGGCGGCGGCGAAATCGTGAAGTATAGCGATCCTGGGCGCATTGAAGACATCGGAGTAGAAAATTTTCGGGTCGAAGTCGAATTTGATCCAAGTGTAACCGAGGTTCATCAAGGAGAGGAATACTATGCTGACGAAAATAAAGCAACCGATTTTGTCGTCATAAACAACGCTAAAAATGTATGGGTTAGGGAAATTAGTGCCTATCATCTGGAAACTAGTCTAGTCACCGTCGATCGGAACGCTAAATGGGTAACTATTCAAGACAACGAAGCATTGGAAATGGTGAGCGTATTAACCGGAGGCCGGCGCTATTCGTATAATTATGTAGGACAGCTCGCCTTGACACAGCGCTCGTATGCCGAGACAGCTCGACATGCGTTTGTTGTTGGTTCGCGAGTTCCAGGGCCGAATGTATTCCTGAGCAGCTCATCTGCGATCGACTATGGCAGCAGCGAGCCCCATCATCGCTGGTCCGTAGGCGGATTATTCGATAATATCGATACTCGTCTCGATATCCAAGATCGTGGCTGGCTAGGCAGTGGACACGGCTGGTCCGGCGCGAATTATGTGACCTGGAATACAGAAGGACGACTCATTTCCCAATCACCGCCAACTGCTCAAAACTATGCTATCGGTCATGCCGGGACAAAAGGCAATCCCTTTTTGCCTAACGCTAATGATCCGCGTCCACGGGACGATGGCTATTGGGAGCATGAAGGACAGCATGTCGACCCACAAAGCTTTATGAGCAACAATTAGAGGATCGTCTCGGCGTAGAAGCGGTGGAGAATATTGAGCGAACCCCTGTAGGCGGCGAAGAATTGGATACTCCGGAACTACCCTAAGATTTCAGACAAAGCGATAAAACATCCTTTTGAGCCGAAGGAAAACAAAAAAATCGCCTCTTCCTCGTTTATAAACGAGGGGGCGATTTTTGTTGCGCGAAGCACAGCGCTTAATCGTCTACACGATTCGGCTCACGCGGCGGTCGCGGACCAAAAAAACTGATAATAATCTGTTTTTATGTTTCCATTATACAGCTTCCTTTTTTTTCGATGCTTTTTTGCCAAACAACTGCTCAAAGTCTTCATGTGAAGTAAGCATATAGACTGACCAAGTCTCAAGACGTTCAAAAGCCTTTCCCATGTCACGATACATTTGCTCTACCGCTTCTTTTTCGCCAAGACGCTCGCCATACGGGGGATTGCCTAGCAGCACACCATAACTCCCTTTATGACTGAAATCCTTTACTTGCATTTGCTTAAATTGAATCAAATCCCCGAATCCAGCCTCACGCGAATTATTTGCAGCAAGCTCTACACTCCGATGATCGATATCTGAGCCTAAAATATCGAGAGGCTGATCATAGTTCGCCAGCTCCTCTACCTCCTGCCTCGCTTCCTCCCAGACCTGTTTCCCGATCCAATGCCAGTCCTCGGAGACGAAATCACGATTAAAGCCTGGCGCAATGTTTTGGCCGAGCATTGCAGCTTCAATCGGAATCGTTCCTGAACCACAAAACGGATCCACGAAAGGGCGCTCCGGTCTCCAATTTGTCAGCATGATCATCGCAGCAGCTAACGTTTCCTTTAGCGGTGCCTCGCTATGCAGATAGCGATAACCGCGTTTATGCAATCCGCTCCCGCTCGTATCCAACGTTAATGTTGCCACATCCTTGTGCAAAGCAACCTCTATCCGATAAAACGGACCATTTTCATCAAACCAGCCGCGTTTATAGCGTTTTTTCAAGCTTTCTACGACTGCTTTTTTGACGATAGCCTGACAATCCGATACGCTGAACAGCTTGGACTTCACCGATTTCCCAATAACGGGAAATTCACCGTGAACCGGAATATAATCAGCCCAAGGCAGCGCCTTCGTTTTCTCAAAAAGCTCATCAAATGTATAAGCATTGAATTCACCTATTTTGAGCTTGACTCGATCGGCGGTGCGCAACCACAAATTGGCACGCGGAATAGCGTTCACACCGGCTGTGAACGTCACCTTCCCATTCTCGACTTGTACATCCACATATCCTAAAGCCTTCACTTCTCTCGCTACAAGAGCTTCAAGCCCCATCGTTGCTGTAGCAATTAACGTTACTTTTTCCATTAAATACTCCTTCTCGTGCAAGTTGCTAGCTTTATTATACGGTCAATTCGGACAAGACACAACCGTTCTGGCGATTATGTTTCGTGCACTATGCCACTTGATGGCTGGATTAGTTGTAATAGCTGTAAAGCAGAGAAGGATTTTTTTTGATGTAAAGTACCTACCACGATTGAAGATTAATTTTTCGAGCAGATGCGAATGAAATCAAGCTGTTATAGCTATAATAGATAACAGAAATCAAGCTATTTATTATAGAAACAATTCATTGTACATTATCTTCTTTAAGGTGGCGTCCATGTTATGAGCTGGAGTATCGGAAAAAGTGCTTATCGTAAGGAAGCATTGGATAAGGTGACGGGCGACGCAAAGTATATCGCTGATCAAGCTATACAGACGCTTCATGTGAAGCTGGTTGTCAGCTCTTATGCCCATGCAAAAATTAATTTTATTCATACGGAAAAGGCTCGTGAAGTACCGGGTGTCCGCGCCATCCTTCTCGGTCAGCCCTCCCCGTTAACAGGAGAAGACATTCAAGACAGGCCACCTATCGCCTACGATCGCGTACGGTATCACGGCGAACCGGTAGCCGCTGTAATCGCCGATCATCCGGTTCAAGCAAAAAAAAGCCGCCGAATTGATCGAAGTATCCTATCAACCGCTGCCTGTAGTCAATTCTCCTAAAGAAGCCTTACGCCCTGGAGCAACATTAATTCATGAGAATTTAGCAACTTATCAAAAGGGAGAGCAAGTATATCCAGAGCCTAGTACGAACATCGGCAGCCGTACAAAAATCAGAAAAGGCAATATTGATATGGGATGGAATGAAAGTGATGTTACTGTCGAAGCGAGCTTTTCCTTTTCCCCTTCCGATCACTTAGCGATGGAGACAAGGTGTGTCACTGCAGAAATTCGCCAGGATGGAGTGGTCGTGTTTTCTTCGGCTACTCAGTCTCCATATATCATTAAAAAAGTAATGGGTGACTTCTTTAATCTAGAAGAAGGGAAAGTGATTGTCTATACTCCATTAGTCGGCGGAGCGTATGGCGGAAAAGCAGCCATTCAACTGGAGCTCATTGCCTATATGGCCTCACTTGCGGTTGGTGGCAGACGCGTGAAGCTGCAAAATACAAGGGAAGAAGATATGATCACCTCCCCTGTACATATCGGATTAGAGGCGAATATAAAGCTCGGAGCAACGCTGGGCGGAAAGCTGACAGCAGCGGAAATTCTGTATACGTTTGATAGCGGCGCCTATGCCGATAAAGGCCCGACGATTAGCCGTGCAGCGGCAGTGACATGTACTGGTCCTTACCGTCTCGAAAATATTTCGTGTGATTCGCTTTCTGTGTATACAAATCATCCGTATGCAGCAGCTTACAGAGGTTTTGGCCATGCTGAGCTGTTATTTGCTTTCGAACGAACGATGGATATATTAGCTAATAAGCTTGACATCGACCCATTCGATTTACGAAAATACAATTCAATTTTACCTGGTCAAACGACACCGACACAATCGATGCTAAATTCGAGCACCGTCGGCAACCTCCCACAATGTATCGATAGATTAAAGCAATTAATGGACTGGAAAAAGGAAACCGTGATTCCGGTGAATGAACGGAAAGTAAGAGCAAAAGGAATTAGCTGCGTCTGGAAGACGTCTACTATTAATTCAGAAGCCAGTTCTGGCGTCAATTTGCTTTTTAATTTTGACGGAAGCATTAACGTTATATCAGGAATTGTTGAGATTGGCACAGGGACAAAAACGATATTGGCCCAGATGCTGGCAGAAAAGCTCAAAATGAATATCGATAAAATCCATGTCAAAATGGAGATCGATACACAGACAACGCCTGAGCACTTCAAGACAGTGGCCAGCAGAGGGGTCTTTATGTCTGGGAGAGCTTTACTGAAAGCGGCAGACGATGCCATACGTCAATTAAAAGATGTTACATCGCGTGTTCTCATGTGTTCGCCTGACGATTTAGAAGTCGGCTATGAAAAGGTGTATGTCCGTGATGAACCAGAAGTATTTCTGAAAGTTGAGGACGTCTGTTACGGATACAAATACCCTAATGGTTATGGCATCGGCGGACAAGTGATTGGAAGAGGCACATATACGTTAAGACATCTGACGAGCCTCGATCGAAATACCGGTGCAGGAAAGCCTGGTCCGGAATATATTGTAGGCGCTCAAGGGGTAGAAATCGAATTAGATACTAGGGATTACACATACAAAATACTAAAGGCGTATTCTGTCATCGATGCTGGAAAGGTGTTAAATAATAAAGCGGCCCAAGGGCAAATAATGGGTGCAATGAGCATGGGGTTAAATTTTGGGAGCACCGAAACATTTGAATTTAGTGAGGATGGAAAAAGTACTCAACCCCCGGATCCGCACATATACCCCGTTTCGATACGGCGATCATCCAGAATATATCGTTCATTTTATCGAAACCCCTCATATTGATGGACCTTACGGAGCACGGGGAATCGGAGAAATCGGATTAGTCGGAATGCCAGCAGCACTGGCTAATAGCCTGTCAACGCTGCGGGAATTGCTCTAAATAAACTGCCCCTGACGCCCGAATCTATTTGGAAGGTAAAAAAAGGTGGTGGTTAAGCTTGATCACATTTGATTTCGAGTATTATAAGCCTACCTCGATTGAGGAAGCCACACAACTATATCAATCACTTGAAGAACAAGGAAAGAATCCGCTCTACTTTTCAGGTGGCACAGAGCTCATTACTCTCGGAAGGGTCAATCGATTGAAAACATGTGCGGTCATTGATATCAAGGCAATACCGGAGTGCCTCGCGGTAGAAAATGATACAAATACGCTCATTTTAGGCTCAGCCCATTCTCTCACCAAAATCCGTGAAATGGCACTATTCCCTTTTTTTGAACAAAGCGATTGTCGAAATTGCCGACCATGTGGCCCGCAACCAAATCACATTGGGCGGAAATATTTGCGGAAATATTATTTACAGGGAAAGCGTTTTGCCTCTCCTGCTCACGGAAAGCCAAGTTATCATCGCAGGCCCGAACGGCCGAAAGCAAGTGCCAATAACAACAGTCTTTAATGAAACACTGCAATTGGAGAAAGGTGAATTTCTTGTTCAAATCGTCACAGAACAAGCGGAGATTGATTTGCCATTTCTGTGCGTGAAGAAGCGGAGACAATGGGATGTCGGCTATCCTTTAGTAACAGCAGCCGCACTTAAGAAAAATGAGCAAATCAAATTGGCCTTCAGCGGATTATGTTCGTTTCCATTTCGCGCCGAGCAAATGGAGGAAAGTATTAATGCTAAACTCTTAACAAAGGAAGAAAGAATAGAGGAAGCCATCCAACGGATTCCTGCTCCTGTTTTAAATGATCTTCATGGCTCAGCAGAGTACAGGCTTTTTGTCTTGAAAAATACGTTATCCGATGTACTGGATGCCTTGGGAGGAGAGCAACATGTCAAAAGCTGAAGTATCATTATCGATAAATGGTGAAACACGGTTAGCTTACGCTCGTAACGCGGACACATTGCTGTTTATCCTGCGTGAGCTTGGCTTAACCGGGGCAAAGCCTGGCTGTTTAAACGGGGATTGCGGTGCCTGCACGATACATGTAGACGGAGAGCCGATAAAATCTTGCTTAATGCTA
This sequence comes from Bacillus sp. JCM 19058, assembly GCA_001310555.1. The sequence goes on along the minus strand of BAXO01000063.1, from coordinate 17,463 downwards.
GCAATAGAAGCTGTTGGCAAACAGGTAACAACTGTTGAAGGGCTCCAAAACACAGCGATACAAGCGCAATTTATCGAAAAATTTGCGTTTCAGTGCGGCTATTGCACACCAGGATTTATTATGAATTGCCATGCTTTAATTCAAAAATATCCTAATGCGGATCATACGATAATCAAAGATTGGCTCGAGTCCAATATATGCCGATGCACCGGATACGGGGAAATTGAAGCAGCTGTACAAGCAGTCCTGTCCAGCAGTAATACAGACTCATCATAAACATCCCCTATCCATTACAATGGGACGTAATGTAAGAGATTGGGACAGAACAAAAGCGATGGAGAAAAGACGAAAAATAGACGAGCAACGCATGTAGTCCAGCCCTGTCAGCTAGAATTTCGGGAGCGACCTTGCTACCCCTCATCACCCGGATATTAAGACCTTATCACGCTATGTCCCAACCTCTTTTCAGCTAGATCCACTCATTCACATCATGCCACCCAGCCCTATCAGCTCCGCTCATTCAGCGGTTTAACTTTTACTTGAAATTGAGCACCGAGCCTCTACCTTTTGTTCACAATTTGTTCGGAGCGATTGATTCCCCACTAACAATAATTCTTCCGGCGCATTCACCCCCCAGCACTCTTGCAAATGATTGAAGTCCTCATTTATTTACGAATCATCCATTGAAAAGTCTCGACCATTCGGTTTTGTTATAACGGTTAATCCACGGTTACATGCAACAGTCCATTTGCTGCTTCAAGACCCACCCCGTTTTCTCTTGGCAGGAATGAGCACAATTAATTCCCAGCTCGTATACATCGTTTGATAGTGATGAATCGTTTTTGGCTGCAAAAATCGCATTCCCTCCTCTCTATACTCGCCCCGCATGATCCATTGTCAGAAAAAACTCCTCCAGCCAATCTCTCATGCCTTCAGGACGTCTTCGGATTGCGTGAAACGATCACAAACAAATACGCCTGGTGAAGTATCAATTAATGAAATAGCAGGATCGTTAAGGTTTTTAGTCATATTATTCATTCCTTTTCACCATATTTGCTTTACAATCAAACTAGAGTGAATTTTTAAAAATACATGCTGATGGTGAAAGTATATCAAGAATGAGCTTTTCGTGACTGCTCCTACATCAGCTATACTCAGAAAGGTGTGTCAATCATGAAAGCGATAACAAACGAGCAAAAGCGAGCCTTTGAGCGAGATGGTTATCTTGTTGTAAAAGGTCTATTTAATCCTGAGCAAGTAAAGGAGCTAAGGGAGGAATTTATGAGGCTAAGTAATGCGCCTATTCCGGGATATTTCGAACCTGCTCTCAATCAGGAAGTAACCGATCCACTTAAACGCTACCCGCGCATGATGCATCCTCACCGCTATAATGAGACGGCCATGCAATATATGCTTGATCCAAATATCATGAATGTATTAGAGGACTTATATGATGAACCAGCATTAGCAGCTCAAAGTATGTTTTATTTCAAACCACCGAAATCTCGCGGACAGGCGCTTCATCAAGATAACTTTTATTTAAAAGTAGAGCCGGGAACCTGTATCGCAGCCTGGGCAGCTATCGATCCGGCAGACGAAGAAAACGGGGGTCTACTTGTTGTTCCACAAACTAATAATGATGATATTTATTGTCCAGAAGAAGCGGATCGAAACGAATCCTTTACGAATCACTTTGTCAAAGTACCAAAAGGAAAAAAAAGCCGTTCCAGCTGTGATGGATGCCGGTGATGTTTTATTTTTTTAACGGCAGCCTGATTCATGGATCCTACCGTAATAAGACAACCGATCGATTCCGTCGTGCCTTCATTTGCCACTACGCAAGTGAATCAACGACAAAGATCGGGCAATTCTACAGTCCGCTTTATCGTGAAAATGGAGAAGAGGTTCGACCAGAAATCAACCAAGACTCAGGCCCATGTGGAACAGAGTTTGAAGATGTGTATCCCCATTAGAGGCATCTGGTTCTGGCTAGAGAGTGGGAGTATCTGATTTATTGATTGTCCCTCATCGAACAGCTTAATCGATGAGGGATCGTTACTTTCACATATTGCTGCCCGGAAAGGACTATCGCAAAAAACAAGAAATCAACGGTGTATAACGTAAAACCTGACATTTATTAATAAGAGAAAAGGAGATTTATGATGAGAGCAGACATTCAGCAAGCTTGGTGGGCCATGATCGGACTTGGAAATGGGACAAGAGAATGGACAATGGAAGAGAAATTCGAAAAAAATAGCAGAAGCCGGCTTTACGGGTATCCTCGGTTCATTGCCGGAAAAACATGAGGCAGATAAATGGAGACGATTACTTGATGAATACCAATTTAGTTTCGGTATTCACTCTTTTCCATCTTCGCCGGAAGACCTGCGAGCCATATTAGGACAAGCAAAAGATTTCGGTGTTCAGTATATTAACTCTCAGGTCATGGGTGACTTCTTGATCGGGCAGGAGGCGATTCATTTATTGCGTTCACTCGTGCAGGAAGCCAAAGAAGTAGCGATTCCCTACTATGTTGAAACACATCGGGGGCGAATCACACAGGATTTAATCCGAACTGTAGATTATGTTAAGGCGATCCCTGATTTGAGGCTGACGATCGACTTATCGCATTATGTCTTAGCTGGCGAAGGTTGTTTTTCGCAGGAAGCAGAAGCTTATTTTGATACTTTACTAAAAAGAACAGCAGCCATTCATGCTCGTGTCTCCAATGGACACCAAATTCAAATCGATATCGGCACAAATGGCGAGCATCCAGCTGTTGAACGTTTCATCCGCTGGTGGGAAACAGGTATGTCTTATTGGCGGGCAAATGCAAAGGAAGGCGACGTCCTTCCACTTGTTTGTGAACTGGGACCGCCAGACTATTCCATGACACGTTTCTCAACCGATAAGCCGACGGAGATTTCAGATCGATGGGAACAAGCACTTGTCTTTAAACGACTTTTAGAGAAAGCATGGCAGCGTGTGAACTAGAACCCCTCCTTCATCCAGCACCTATTCGCCACTGGATGAAGGAGAATTTTTAAAGATCATCGTTGACTCCCATGTGCAGCTAGTTCATACGCAACCCCTTTTTTTGATTCCGCAGCGAATCATAAAAGTCATCCACCAAAAATGGTTCCGCTTATCTTTTTTTTGATAAACGGAACCATTTTTACGTTTCTTCGCTCGTTTTGTCCCAGCCCTCTTTGTAAATTATTAAGCCAATACCGCCCTATCGCTTTCAAGCACTGTGCCACGAATTCGCTGAAACTCCTCCATCAGCTTTTCAATCGTCAGCCTTTGCTTTTCTTCACCAGCCACATCGAGAATTATTTGGCCTTTGTCCATCATAATTAGGCGGTTCCCTAAATCAAGCGCCTGCTGCATATTGTGAGTGACCATCAATGTCGTCAGCCCATTCATTCCAACGATGTCACGAGTGAGTGACGTGATCAACTCCGCGCGAGACGGATCAAGTGCCGCCGTATGTTCGTCAAGCAATAGAATCTTCGGCTCGGTAAAGGTGGCCATCAATAATGATAACGCTTGTCGCTCACCGCCTGACAACAAACCGACCTTTGCATTTAATCGCTTTTCTAGCTCGAGATTCAAGGTTTGCAGATGACTTTTAAATAGACTTTTCCGTTTTTTTGTCACTCCCGTTTTTAGCGTACGTTTTTTGTTTCTCGCAAAAGCAAGCGCCAAATTTTCCTCGATTGTCATAGAGGCGCCGTTCCTGCCATTGGATCCTGAAAGACGCGTCCGATCAAACGAGAGCGCTTATATTCAGGAAGAAAGGTTACCGTTTTTTTATCGATCGTCACCTCACCGACATCCGGAGTCAGCGAGCCAGAAATGACATTCATTAATGTCGATTTTCCGGCACCATTACTTCCGATAATGGTTACGAAATCGCCTTTTTTCAATGATAGGTTGACATTTTGCAACGCTTTTTTCTCATCCATCGTCCCTTCATTAAAGGTGACAGACAGGTTATGCAGATGAAGCATGACTGGCTCCTCCTTTTTGTGTGTTCCTCTTCTTTCTGCGCCGAATTTTTTCTTTCCGCGCTGCAATTAATTTCGGTGAAATTAATGCGATTACGACTAGAACTGCGGTTATGAGCCGCATATCCCCTGCTTCAAGAAAGTCAATACGCAGCGCCAAGGTCACGACGATACGATAAATAATTGCCCCTCCGATGACGGCAAGCGTAGTTCGGATCACCGTTTTAGTGCCGAATAGTGCTTCTCCGATTATAACTGAAGCAAGACCGATAATAATCATTCCGATTCCCATGCCAGCATCGGCAAAGCCGCCATATTGTGCAATGAAAGCCCCTGCCAAAGCAACAAAAGCATTAGAGATGCCGAGCCCGATAATAATTAACCCATCCGTGTTAGCGGAAAAGCTGCGAATCATTTTCTGATTATCACCGGTAGCACGCAAAGCTAACCCGACCTCTGTCTTCAAAAAATAATCGGTCGCTATTTTTATGACGAACGTGACGATTAGCATGAGAAATAAAATCGCCCAGGTTCTCGGAAATTGTGAAAGCCCGATCGTTTGCAATAAACCGTTTAAGGCTGAATCAATGCCAAGCTTTGCCAGAATGAAGTCAGCTGTGTAAAAACAGTCGATTCATTGAGGAGTGCGACATTAGGGCGTCCCATAATCCGTAAATTTATCGAATAAAGAGCAATCATCATTAAAATTCCGGCCAACAACGGGTTAATTTTGCCTTTTGTATGAAGGATTCCAGTAATCGTACCCGCAGCAAACCCTGCCACCATAGCGAAAATCGTTGCCAGAACTGGAGGGATCCCATGAATAATCGAGATCGCCGCGACTGCTGCTCCGGTGACAAAGCTACCGTCTACAGTTAAGTCTGGAAAATCGAGTATTCGAAAACTCAAATAAACACCGAGAGCCATGATCGCATAAATGATTCCTGACTCAAGTGCACTAAAAGTAGCAATGAACATATAAATCCTCCTGAATAAAAACCGACGTGCCGCTTCGACAGTCGGTTCCCTTTTCGGTTATTCTCCTCGTAAAACTCGGCAATATCATCCCATTCATCATTCCATTCGACCCCTTGATTCTCAGCTGCTTCCTTATTAATAATCAGCTGCATATCGCTCCCTGGGTATTCGACTGGAATATCTGCCGTTGTTTTATTCCCCGTCAACACGTCTACCGCCATCTCTCCCGTACGATAGCCGAGCGTATGGTAGTCGATGCCGAATGTCGCAAAACCGCCTCGTGCCAGTGAATCCGCTCGCCGACTATTAATGGAATCTCCGCAGAATTCGCCTCACTGATTACTGTTTCCAGCGCCGAGACGACGGTATTATCAGTAAAAACGTAGAGAATGTCGACTTCGCTGACGAGAGATGACACAGCCTGCTGAACCTCACTTGAAGAAGCGACGGTCCTCGAAACGAGCTCCAGCGTTGTTTCCTCTGCCGCTACGGCTATTTCGTCCATTTGCGCAACAGAGTTGGCTTCTCCGGCATTATATACGATACCGACCTTGGCATCAGAAAAGTATTCGTCCATAAAGTGAACCGTATTTTCGATAGCGTCTGGATGCAAATCGACGACGCCGGTAATATTTTCACCAGGCTCATCCATCGCACTAACCAGCCCGCCCTCTACCGCATTCGTCACAGAGGTAAACAAAATAGGTATGTCGTTTGTCGCCTGAAGTGCACTTTGCGCACTCGGCGTCGAATTGGCAAAAATCAAATCGACTTGATTAGCGACAAAGTTATTTGCAATCGCAGACGCGTTGTTTTGATCGTTTTGAGCGCTTTGAAAATCGAATTCTACCTCAAGTCCTGCATCGGCGATCGCTTGCTTAAAGCCTTCATATGCAGCATCTAAAGAAGGGTGCTCAAGAATTTGGGTTGCTCCGATTGTAAACGTTTCCTCAGACGCAGGCCCTTCTGTCTCCCCATTTTGCTCAGACGACGCTCCGTCATTATTTCCGTCATCTGTCCCGCATGCCGCTAACGCAAATGCTAGCGTTGCCACACCTGTCCACTTCAACCAATACCTTTTCATTATCTATGACCCCTTTACTATTTTCAAATAGTTAAATATAATCTTAAAACATTACTTAGGGAAAGTAAATAAAAAAATTTTCCCTCGTTAAAGCGTGTATGCATTTATGTATTAAAGTCGGAGCGCGAGATTTATCATGTAAAATTGAGCTTGTCACTCTACAATCGCTTCAGTTCACATGTGCTCGCTTTAGTAAGCTGACACATCGGAAATTAGCTGGAGGTTTGTCCCTTTACACTTGCAGACAAATCGCCAATGCCTTAAAGAAGGTTGTGAGAGCAAGCACTAAAAAAAGCCCCTATATAGGGGTTTCTGTCTCTCTTATGAACGTTGCATCTAATAAACATTTGATAAGCCATGTTCTGTACCATCGTACTGCAAACGGTGATGAGCCTCGTACTCCGGTGGTAATCATCTATCTACAGAAATGAATCTGTTCTTCAACGCCGTTCATTTCCGGCAAAGAAGATGCCCCTACCATGTTTTGGGTTTCTCGCTCGAGGGGTTTACCGCGTTCCACTCCATTTGTTTCCAAACGGACTTCGTCACTGTGGCACTTTCAAAGGATGCACACCGTATCAAAAGACTTAGGTGTCCTCCTTGCCGTTAGTCCAGCAATAGCCGAACTACCCTAGCTTATGAATTGGCTAGGCACGAACACTACGGGCATCTCAGCCCGTGCGAGCATGGACTTTCCTCTACACGAATCGTGCAGCGATTACCTGAATGCTTATTGCTTCATAAGAGCAACAGACACTATTATAGCAATTATTTCATCAAGAAGCAAGTACTGATTAGTGAACCTTTCGCTCGATTGCCGCCCTCGCTAAAATGTCCGCCTGTTTATTTTGCCGACTCGGTATCCATTTCATAAAAAAAGAGCTCGAATTGATCAATAAGCGCCAGCGCTTCGACTAAGTAACTGCGATACTGCTTGTTTCTCACATAGCGTTTTTCAAGTGCTTGGTCGATTAACTGCGAATCCGTCCGAAACGAAGCCTTTGTCACTCCCAGCTCAATGCATAGTCTGAGCGCTCTTAACAGCGCTTCATACTCTGCCTCGTGGTTGGATAAGACTCCTGTTGGGATGGAAAATGTTCGTACCTGTCCATTCTCCCACTTCATGAAAATACCTGCCCCCGACGGTCCCGGATTACCGGCACTTGCGCCATCAATATAAACGTCGATCAAGCAGCTTCCTCTCCTTTAATTACTTACTCGTCGAGTTTATTGCCAAATACTTTTTTTTCTCCAGGTTCGACAGCCTTTGTAAAATGTCGTAATTCGTACTTCCAACCGATGGACTCGACGCTTGCCTTTGCGGGCGCTCGGCTAATTTCTTGTTCTCGAGTTTCAGCTGCTGATTTTCTTTTTCTAGCCTCTCCATATTTTTATTGAAGGCCTCGTAATCCTGAATGACAGCATCGAGAAATTTGTCGACTTCATCCGGATTATAGCCTCTCATGCTCGTTTTAAAATCTTTGTTTAATATTTCGTTTGCGGTAAAACGAATCTCTTTACTATTCATTCTTTCTCACCCCTGCTATTCATTAACTTTTCATTTACATTACGTATTACTGTTTGAAGCCCTTACTAGAATAATTGATACATGATAATGCGATGCCGATTTCATAAAAATTTGAAACATAAATCTATGACGCACTCCCTTATATTTTTTTTCAAAAGAACGAGAAATTGTCAATTTGAATGTCAGGAAATTATTTAATAAGTCCTAAGCCTCCGTCCCAAAACATGATTTTCACATGAAGCGAATGCGTTTTTTTGCGCGAACGATTACGAAGACCATGTGTCTTGTTCTTCTTGCACGACAAGCTCCATATCAGAAAAATTGATCTGAATGATGGAGAATTGTTCAGATTGTTGTTTTTCCTTGGCAATCTTTAAGTAATAGGAAGGTGTTCCTAGCCTATCTTCGTCATACAAGCACAAAAGCCCTTCGGCTTTTGACAAAATAAATTCGTTTTTCAATTGAAGCTGAGCCGGGCTACTATAAGGACGCTTCGTAATACTGTCAACGAAATCAGCCTCTGAAAGAATGGAACGATAATATTCTTTGGCCGCCTCTTTCCAATTAGCTTCCTGCTCAAGAAATGGTGTCAGTACCGCAAGTTTTAAGTGAGGGAATTCGCTTTTTCTCAGTGCAATCACTACCTCGGCACCCCATAATTCAACTCCCGGTTGTCCGCTGACAATGACCCATTCTAACCCTTTGTCAAGCAGGCTACGCAAGCGGCCTTCTAAAGCCTTCTTTATGTAATAAATTCCAGGGTGCTTTGATCAAAATAGTTAGTTCGTGTGCTTTATACCCGGTTAGAGCAATCGTTTTTATGCCGGTTCACCCTTTCACTCATCGTATCATTTTAGAATTATTTATTGTCGCTTTGCAAAGCTCTTGACTTGCTTGATGACTGAGCCTTCGTGTTAGTAAAGAGCTTCTTCATCATCCCCTGATGGATAACTAAATCAAAAGTATTCCTTTCCGCTTTATTGCCTGAGGCGAGGATGACTACCACCCATTCAGGATAAAAATAAAAAATGGGAGCGACCCTTTGCTCCCATCGAGTTAACTTAGTATCTGTGATGACATTTATGGCAGCCGCAATGCTTTTTGTGATGATGATGGTGATGGCCAGGAGACATGACCCCGGCAACTGGACCATATTCCGGATACCCACCCATCGGCGGATACATCGCTCCGGCAACCGGGCTGCCCGGACCTTCCACAAACTGCTGATTGCTGACGTTTTGCTCGAACGACTGAGTATGCGGAAAGCTGTGTACGTGCTTGTAAACATGATTCGTTACATGAGTTGTATGGGAAGGATGAACTTCAGGAACTATATATTCACACGTTTTTTTTCACTACTTTATTTTTTGTCGGATGCACTTTTGCCGGCAAGACTTTTGTTGTCGTTGGCTTCTTACAAACACACGCAGGGTGCATCGGTTTTTTTACAGTACATAGATTACGTTCCTCCTTTTTTTTGTTGAGTCACTATAAACTATGTATTCACATATGCAAATGTACTAGTTCTTTTACCTAATTAGCTACATTCGTCCATGCCCTGCTACTTGTTTTATATGTTATATTTGTTTTTTATTTGGCTTGCAGCTTGCGTTCCAATCGCTCTACCTTTTCAGTATAGCTGCCCTGGCTTCCCTTTTTCTATCGGTAATCATTTCCTTTTCGGCAAGAGCAAGTGCCTGCGCTGCGAAGGACAGCGCTTTTTCGCTATCCTTCAATTGGTGCTCATACAACTTCGAGCACTCAATCAAGCAATCGGCTTCATGCTCCTGCAGCGAAATGAGCTGTGTAAAGGCATTAAGTGCTTCCGAATACTGCTTCAATTGCTTTTTTTTATTTTACCAAATGCAAGCAAACTGTCATAACCGACCTGCTCTCTAAGGACTGTCAGCTGTTCATACAAGCGGGCTGCAAGCTCCTTTTCACCAAGATACTCATACCACCTGGCAATCTCGTATTGTTCAAGCGGGAGCAAATTCCCTTTGCCTGCATCTAACACGCAGCCTGCTAAATGAGTATACAAAGTGATTAAGGAAAGCACGTCCCATTCATGATGCTTTAACACACCGGCTAAATACATCGGATCCTGTTCATTGACAAAGTCAAAGTAAAGCATCGGCACTAAATAACTCGCTGTCTCATTTTCTCTTTTTACACGCAAGATTTCCTCTTCGACGACAGCCAGCTTGCACGATGGAAGTAGTCCCTTCCAAAGCCGTCGTGCCGCGTGGAGCAAGTCGTAATGTCCGACCTTTGGCAGCTTGGGCACGCGATCACGGACAAACGTGTGGCGCGTTTTTACTTGCGGCCAATCGAACGACTTTCCATTGTATGTCACAAGGTTCTCCAGCTCGCCGATATCGGTCAAAAAAATGATGATAAAGGCAACCTCAGCCTCGGGTCCGGGCATGACAAATTGTTTCACCCGTACTTCCTCTGCTCTTACCTGACTATAGCCGAGCAAAAAAAATCGAAGTTCCCGCCCCCGTATTTAATCCAGTCGTTTCCGTATCAAAAAAAAGCAAATCCTTTGCTTGCTTTCCTTTTGTTGATAGGGGATGGCTAGTCGTATGCTCCTGCCAACGCTCGACCACCTCTGCAAGCTTGCCAAACGAATAACAGCCGTGGCTTTCAGCAAGTGGTAGGACACCTCGCGAATCATCGTATAATGGCCATCAAACCAGTGCGGTCGAGCCCCGAGTTTTTCCCATTGCTCCAGATGAGGGATGACATTTTCGGTTGTCTTAATTTCCTGTTTGACTATTTTCCGTTCCGGCTCGAGCTGCATATGCCTTTTTAAATGACCGAGCTTTCCTTTTAAACTGACCATGAAGCTTCCTCATTTCGCTGCTTTTTCAGTAGGTTCAATAAGCGCTTAATCAGAGTCTTTATATTTTGCCCTGAGCCGTCGACGAGCCCAATGCAAGCTGGACAGCCTGATTGACACGGACACGAATGAAGTAACTCCTCGACTTGGACGATAATCGTATCCAAATTTTGATAGACGGCTTTGGCAAGCCCAATTCCCCCAGGATACCGATCATAGATAAAAATGGTCGGCCGCTCCGAATGCTCCGCCTTCATTTGCGGGATGACGTGAAGATCATGCCTATCACACATGACAAATACCGGGGCAACATGCTGGAGCAGATGGGCAAGGCCCGTAAGAGCCTGATCAAACGGGCCCTCCCCTACAGCTTCTACGACATCCGGTGCAATGCTAAGCCACAGTGCATTCGTATGTAGTTCCTCTTCAGGTAAGTGAATGGGTCCGGAACCGATCGTTTCAAAGGTTGATAATTTAATTTTCTTAAAGATCGTCGCTTTCGCATTAATCATAACATCGCCAAAATAGACGTCTGAAGAAGAGCACGTTTTATGCTCATCCTCACCAAGTACCCGAAGCTGGACAGCAAGTTCGCATCGGTAAAGTATTCGACCGCCACTTCCCTGACAAAGGCTTTCTTTTCGTCCCAATCCAACTCCTCGACCTGATACTGAATGCCTTGATGCAAATAAATGGCTTCGTCATGCAGCAGCGTCATCGCGCTAAAAAGGTCCATCTCTCCAATGACTTTTGGACTGGCGACGTTGCTTTGATCGATAATAACGACATTTTCCTGCGAGGCTGAACGCAGGCTAATGCCATGAGCCGGAAACGCATCATTCATCCAATACCATTTATTAGCGCGCTCATGCAGAACTTGTTCCTCTGTTAAAAACTCGAGAATTTGTTCGATTTCGACCGTATCGAAAGTCTCCCCCCGTTTAAAAGGAAGCTCGTACGCTGCACATTTTAAGTGATCGACAAGGATCACGAGATTGTCAGGATTAATTCGCGCCGATTCAGGTGAGCGGTTAAAAAAAATAATCAGGATTTGAAATGATGTATTGATCAATCGGTGTCGAGCCCGCGACCATGATCGTAAGCGATTCGTTTTGCCGTCTTCCAGCTCGCCCTGCCTGCTGCCAGGAGCTAGCGATCGATCCGGGATAGCCGGTCATAATACAAACCTGGAGCTGTCCAATATCAACGCCTAATTCCAAGGCATTCGTACTGACTACACCAACAATATCACCTTGTCTCAATCCCCGTTCAATTTCGCGACGCTGCTTCGGCAAGTAACCGCCACGATAGCCACGAATCGTTTCCGAACCGAGCTTTTTTTCGAGTCAGCTGCTGCAAATGGCTTAAAATAATTTCAACCCGTACACGGCTTTTCGCAAAAACGATCGTTTGGATTTGGTTTTCAAGAAACGTTTTGGCCAGGCGATTCACTTCGACCGTAGCACTCTTTCGAATATTTAACGGCTCGTTCACGAGCGGAGGGTTGTAAAAAACAAAATGCTTCTTTCCCCGTGGCGCACCGTTATTATCGACTAACGCCATCGTACGCCCCGTCAAGCCTTCAGCTAGCTCTTTCGGGTTGGCAATCGTCGCCGACGTACAAATAAACGTCGGCTCACTGCCGTAATATGCCGCGATTCGTTTTAAGCGCCGAATGACGTTGGCGACATGACTGCCGAATACGCCGCGATACGTATGTAACTCGTCAATAATGATATATTTGAGATTTTCAAAAAAAGGCGACCCATTTCGTATGATGGGGTAAAATGGCGGCATGCAGCATATCAGGATTCGTAATGACGACATGCCCCGCCTTTCGTACGGCCTGGCGAATATTCGGTGCCGTATCGCCATCATAGGTGAAGCATTTGACTTGGATCCCGATCTCGTCAATAATTTCGTTCAGCTCGCTTTTTTGATCCTGAGCGAGCGCCTTCGTCGGAAACAAATACAGAGCGCGGCTTTCCTCATCAGCTGCAACTTGGGCAAGGACCGGCAAGTTATAGCATAGCGTTTTTCCAGAGGCAGTAGGAGTCACCGCTACAAAATCGCGTCCAGCTAATGCATGATGGAAGGACTCGTCCTGATGCGTATACAATTCACCGATGCCACGACGTTGCAGCGCCTGCTGAATGTTTAGATCGAGTGAATCGGGAAATGGCTTCGTTCTTGCAGCGCTCGCCTCAATTTCGTGCCAGTGAACGATCTGGTCCTTAATGGTTTCATCCGTTTTCAAATACTGGATCAACTCTTGAAACGTTCGTTTAAACATCCGTCACACCTCAATTCTCTTTCTTTATTGTAGCGAATGTTTGTTTGTTTTTCTAGAGGGGTTTTGAACTGAGTGAACGGACTTTCGCTATGTATCCGATTGTATTTTGCTATCCGTCCATTATTCTGCCATGAGAATTAGCTTTAAAAAAATTCGTTTAATCAGTATAAAATATATATAGCTACACTTTACGGTATATGCAAAGGGAAGGATGAATCAAGTAAAGCGTTGCTTAGCAATTTTGCAAAAAAAATTTCTCCAAAGGATGGGAAACTATTGAAGTTACATATTGAAGAAACAGGCAACAGACAGCGTCCGTTGCTCGTCTTTCTCCATGGCGGGGGAGTCAGTGGTTGGATATGGGAGCAACAAATCAAGGCTTTTCAAGAAGACTACCACTGCGTGATTCCACATTTGCCAGGGCACGGAAAATCAAAGGAATCGATCTTTTCAATGACCGCTTGTGCGAAACAGCTCGGTCACTTCATTCAGGCAAAAGCGGAGGACAAGCCAGTGTTCCTGATCGGCTTTTCGCTCGGTGCTCAGCTGACCATAGAAATTGCTAGCCAATATCCAGAGCTAGCGGATGGACTCGTCCTGCAAAGCCCGCTTGTTTTGCCAATGCCGATGATGAGAAAATGGCTTCGGCCTATGCTTCGCCTAGCCTACCCGTTCATTCGTAACCGGACATTCGCCAAATGGCAAGCGAAGGAGCTTTATATTCAGCCACGGGATTTTGAACGTTACTTTCGCGAATCGCAACGAATCACATACGAAACCTTGCTTAGCGTCATGGATGAGAATATGGCGTATTCCCCTCCAGCAAACTTTCGTCATGCCAAGCTAGAATACTCGTCATCGCCGGACAACGTGAGCGAGCGGTGATGAAAAATCAGCCGAGCTGTTAATCGAAAAGCACCCTAAATGTCAAGGAGTGCTTGTTCCAGCCATCGGTCATGGTGTTTCTTTAGCCGATCCTGAATTGTTTAACGATATCCTCAGAGCTTGGCTAAATGACCGCTCGCTTCCGGAAGGGATTATCCCACTGACCAAACAAGGATAATCTCGCTTAATAAGAATGAGCGTTATATCCATCTGTTCAGAGAAGTCCTGACTCTCTCATAAGCCTGGTCGTCATTATTTTTACGATGAAAGGCCAGAAATTCCAAGGCATGGATGAGCGAATATAAATCAATCACCGCTCTCTTTCGTTCATCCACTTCTGACAGTCGGCAAAGCTCCTCAATATAAAAGAGCGCCTCCTTCGTATGAATATCGGAAACAATGGCTATTTCGGTTAAAGCAATCATGTAAAGTGGATCCCCGTAGCATACCCAGTCAAAGTCGATAATGCCTTGCAGCTCACCTTGACACATGATGACATTTTTTTATCGTAATATCGTCTAAAAAGCAGCGCGGCTGAACATGAGTACAGTAGGCGTAATGATGAGCCAACTTTTCTTTAATCGCTCCCCTTTCTATTCCTGTTAGCTCATGACGTACGCGCTTGATGTTATTCTCCAGCTTACTCGTCATGGCATCAGCCCATGAACGATAAGTGCCCTGCTCTCCTATCGCCACCCAGCCGTAGCCAGAGCCTAGCGGTAATTCTCCTACCTTTCGTTGAATGCTGACGATTTGGTTGGCGAGCGCCGTCATTTGCTTTTTTGTCATCAGCGGCAGTTCAAATTTTAAATCCCGGCCAGGAATTTTCGTCAGAAGCATCCAAGCGAAAGGGTATTCCCGCTTGCTCAAATCGAGAAAATCCACTTTGGGAACAGGCAAGCTCAACTCGGACAATACGTTCAAGTTAGACACCATTCCCTGTAGCGCGCCTGCATCCGCATTTGCGCGGAGAATGAACTCCTTTCGCGCAGTTTTTATTTCGTAAACGAGATTGCTGTGTCCGAACGTCATATGGTTGAGCTGCTGCGGCTTTTCTCCGAGATACTCATCGCAAATCCGCTCAATCTGTTCGGTATTCATATGCCGCTCTCTCCTTTTCTTAGCTTTCGTTCGAAGTCTTCCCGGCTGACGGCTCACCTTCATCGCGGTTCGTCATCTTCAGCGGAATTTCTTTTAGAAACAGAACGATGATGAAAGCAAGTACGATGACAAAGGTAAGAGCTAGAAATACGCCTGTGAGAGAATAGCTCAGCGCTTCCCTCAGCATCGCGATTAACGGCTCAAAATAAGGAACGGCTTCCTCAGGAAGGCTCGCTCTAATTTGTTCAAGCTGACTCGCATCCATCAAAATTTGCGGATTATGTAGCTGCTCCAGCTCACTGTCCACTGGCGGAGGGGCTGTCCCTTCACCGCTCTCCTTAATTTTCTGGCTCATTAATTGAGCCATGAGCGCGCCCATGAGCGCCACTGAAATCGTTGCACCGATTTGCCTGAACACCTGCATCGTTGAGGTGGCCACTCCTAAATATTTGTGTTTGACCGCATTTTGGACAGTAACGTTGAAGACAGGCATCGTCATTCCTAACCCAATTCCCGTAATGATTAATTGCAGGACAAGGCGAAGCATTGTTGACTCCACGGTCAGAAATGAATTCAAAAGCAAGCCAAATGCCATGATTAATAATCCGATTAAGGCCTTCCATTTGTATTTTCCCGTTTTTGTAATCCAATGTCCAGAAACCGTACTGCAGGAAACCATCGCTAACGTCATAATCATTTCAACGAGTCCACTAGCTGTGGCAGATCCTCCCATCACGCCTTGAACAAAAAAAGGAATGTACATAATCAGCCCAAACATCCCCATCCCTTGCAGCATTCCTCCGACAATTGAAACAGAAAAGACGCTGTTTTTAAACAGGTGAAGCGGAATGACAGGGTTACTCACCTTTTGTTCGATGCGGATAAAAGCGATACAAGCGAGAATCGACAAGAGAAACAGGCCGATAATCTGAGGTGAAAGCCAAGCGTATTGAGTACCCGCCCACGAAAACCCTAGAAGCATCGATACAACCATAATAATTAAAACTGCTGAACCGGCATAGTCAATCGGCTCACCAGCCTTTGCTTCCTGAGAGGGATACAATTTTAAAATGAAAATAAAGGCGACTACACCAATCGGGAGGAACACCCAAAAGACCCAGTTCCAGCTAGATTATCGATAATGTATCCGCCGAGAGTTGGTCCAAATAAACTGGATAGCCCAAAGACAGAGCCAAGCAGCCCTTGCCAGCGCCCGCGCTCTCTTGGAGTAAACAAATCTCCGACAGTTGTAAAGGCAGTCGACATAATCATTCCCCCGCCAAATCCCTGTATACCACGGTACAAAATAAGCTGAAAAATGGAAGTTGAAGTGCCACATAGGAAGGTTCCCACCATAAAAATGGCAATTCCGATGAGAATAAAGATTTTCCTTCCATACATGTCAGATAGCTTTCCAACGAGCATCGCAGTGACGGTGGAAGCGAGCATATAGATGGTGAAAACCCAGTTAAAATACTCCATGCCGCCAATTTGCGAGATGATTTTAGGTAAGGCTGTTCCGATAATCGTCATATTTACAGCCGCAAAAAACATTGCGGACATGACAGCGATCATTATAATTGTTTTTTTGTTTTGGTTTAAGCTCGTCCATGTTCTCCCTCCCATCGATACATAAGCAGTGTCGGGCAGTCATTTCGACCCCCGAAGAATCGTTTAAAAAGAAACGCTGTGTGTATCCCCTTTTTTCGCTCGACCATTCATCTGGCTGGGGGTAACTACACATTCAGCGTCCTAGTAAAGCCAATATTATTTTATTAAGAAGGCACTTGCTCTACCTTGATATTCTCTAAACGTCGTTCGATTTCTTCCTCGCTCAACTCGTGCTCCTTAATATACAAGTTTCGAGGTGTCACTCGGCATTCATGAGTACAGCCGCGTAAATATTTATGTTCGTTTTCCTCCGAGCACAAAATTTGTTTGTTACATTCCGGGTTAGCACAATTAACATAGCGTTCACACGGTTTACCGTCAAAATAGTCCTTTCCGACAATGACGTGCTCCTTCTGGTTAATCGGCACACTGATTCGTTCATCAAAGACATAGCATTGGCCGTCCCAAAGCTCTCCTTGTACTTCAGGATCCTTACCGTAACTAACGATCCCTCCGTGAAGCTGGGCAACATCCTCAAAGCCCTCTCTCCGGAGCCAGCCCGAAAATTTCTCGCAGCGAATGCCGCCGGTACAATAGGTCAGAACCTTCTTCCCTTTAAGCCTGTCTTTATTTTCACGAACCCAATCCGGTAACTCGCGGAATGTTTGTATATCGGGCTTAATCGCGCCTCTAAAATGACCAAGCTCATATTCATAATCGTTGCGGGCATCGATGACAATCGTATCCTCGGCTTGAAGCTGCTCATAAAACTCCTTCGGATCCAAATAGGTTCCTGTAAGCTTCTTTGGATTGATGTCATCCTCTAGCCGCAACGTCACGAGCTCATTTCTCGGACGGACATGCATTTTCTTAAAAGCATGCTGCTGTGACTCGTCTTCTTTGAACACCATGTCAGCAAAACGAGAGTCGTTTTTCATCATTTTCATATATTGTTCTGTCTGCTCAATGGTTCCTGAAACGGTGCCGTTGATGCCTTCCTTCGCTACCATAATCCGACCCTTTAATCCGAGCTCTTTACAGTATGCCAAATGCTCGCTCGCAAATTGTTCTGGATCTTCAATAGTCACGTACTGATAATACAATAATACTCTGTAATCACTTGTTGCC
>BAXO01000062.1 GCA_001310555.1 Bacillus sp. JCM 19058 | reverse complement strand
TTTAGCAATCTTCAATAACGATGTAGGCAGCACGTATCGGACCGTGTACACCAACGACTAAGTTCATTTCAATATCGGCACTGTTGCTCGGTCCTGATATAAAATTGACGCAGGACGGAAAGGTGCCAGAGGCTTGAGCAAGCTCGTGCAGTTGGTCCGTAGCCTGCGTCAACCGCCGTACGATCGTACTTTTGGGGATAATCGCGATATAGTTTGTCGGTAAAAGGCTGACAGATCGACCTTTATCAGCATGGCTCAGCAATACAACCGTTCCCGATTCTGCTAAAGTCACGTCAGAAAACGTGATGCCAATATCGGCTTTTTCAGCAAAGACGATATTGGCTTTTTCTCTGTCCGCCTCCCACTCATGCAGGCTTTTCCCATCGTCCTCCAGCTGCTGAAACAGCTCTGTTAGCTGAAAGTGTGCAAACCGCTCATCCTTCCAGTAGATGAGCCGTTCTCCGTTCATTTCCTCAATGGTTTTCGCTAAGTGTTCAGACAACTCTTCTAGCTGAACGAGCGAAAAATCGGTATGAATCCGAGTACATTGTTCTCTTAATCGTTCAACTAGCTGCTCCCTGTTTTCATCTTTATATACATGAAGCTGCGGCTGCTTGCGCCACCTCGGAAGCGTTACCTTTTCTGTACGCCGGGGACGCCCGAGATTTTCTGCGATCGTGTCTAAAAATCGATCCTGATGCTGAATGGTTCCTGTTTTCATCTTATTTCTCCTTTTCTCGTTTCGCATACCATTGTCTAAAGGATTGCTTACTTGGTTCCGGAAAATCTCGAATATCGGTCCATGGCTTAACTGGACCTGGTCCTTTCGATATTTTCCCCTCCTTGGCAAACGGCCCCATTACCGTTGGTGCCACTTTTGTTGCGTTATTAAATAGCTTCGAGGATTTGGCAGCTAAGCCAAAGCCTTTCATTGCCAGCTTTTCACCGAAGGGAGCTTTTCCCTGCTCTTCAACAATGTTACGGCGATGCTTAATTAACAAGTCGTGGAGTGGTATTTTTACCGGGCATGCATCTGTACAAGCAGCGCAAAGGCTCGAAGCATACGGCAGCTCTTTATAATCATCATATCCGCCAAGTAACGGAGATAATACTGCACCAATCGGCCCTGGATAAATCGAACCGTAGGAATGACCGCCGATATGACGGTAAATCGGACAAACATTAATACAGGCCGCACAGCGAATGCAGTGCAACGCGGATTGAAATTCAGTTCCGAGAATGCGGGAACGACCATTATCAACAATAACGAGATGAAATTCTTCCGGACCGTCCGCCTCTCCCTCACGTTTAGGCCCTGTCAATCCGGTCACATAGCTCGTCAGCTTCTGCCCTACCGCACTTCTACAAAGCATACTGACCATTATGTCAAGCTCCTGCCACGTCGGGACGATCCGTTCCATCCCCATGACGGTAATTTGCGTCTTCGGTAGCGCAGTAGCCAAACGAGCATTGCCTTCATTCGTGACTAGCGTAATTGTCCCGGATTCAGCCACAGCAAAATTGCAACCGGTAATCCCTAGATCCGCCGTCAAAAATTCCTCCCGCAGCTGTTCCCGTGCAAAACGCGCCAGCTCTTCCGGCTTTGAAGATTTCGTATAACCTTTTTTCGTTTTAAACGTATCGCGGATTTGGTCTTTATTTTTATGCAAAGCTGGCGCGACGATATGCGAAGGCGGTTCATGGTCGTCAATTTGTAAAATATATTCGCCTAGATCGGATTCGATCACTTCGCAGCCTAATTCCTCGAGAGCTTCATTCATGCTGATTTCTTCCGTAACCATCGATTTCGCTTTAATAATTTTTTTTCGCATTTTTTTCTAGCAGCTATGCTCTTAATATATTCATTCGCTTCTTCCCCCGTTTGCGCGAAAAAAACATGGCCGCCTTGTTCGGCAACCTGCTCAGACAGCTGCTTCAAATAATAATCGAGATTTTCGAGTGTGTGCTGGCGGATCTCTTCCGCCAGCTCGCGCCAATCCTCCCAATCTCCGAGCTCCTCAGCTGCATGAACGCGCCCGTTTTTAAGGCGATCCTGAGCAGAAACGACTGCCTTTCGCATAAAGTCATCCTTAATTCCTTTGTCGATTCGGCCAAAAAAATTCGATTTCGCCAATTTTCATTGCCATCGCTACTCACCTCCTATTTTTTTATTCAATACTTGCGCGATATGCATGACTTCAATTTCCTTCCCTTGCCTGTCGATTCGCCCGCCA
Source organism: Bacillus sp. JCM 19058 (assembly GCA_001310555.1). Next base: position 30,431 of record BAXO01000062.1, on the reverse strand, counting down.
ATATTCATTAAGCAGCCGCAATCAGCACCAATTAACACATCGGCTCCCGTTTCTTCAATATGCTGCACCTTTTCGTTTACCATTTGCTCTGAAATCGGTACCATTTTTACCGAAAATGTCCCGCCAAAGCCGCAGCAGTTTTCCTTGTTGAACAAACTAGTAAACTCTAACCCTTCCACCTTTTCCAATAGTTTCATCGGCGCTTCCGTTACGCCAAGGAGGCGCGTCATATGACATGAAGTGTGGTACGTCGCTTTGACGGGAAATCTCGCACCGAGATCCTCTTGCTTCAAAACATCGACGATAAACTGAGTAAATTCGTACGTTTTCTCTGCTAATTCCTTCGCCTTGTCAAACCATTGTTCATCGCCTTCGAACAAATGCGGATATTCCTTGAGCATAGCCCCGCAAGATCCGGAAGGGGTAACAACATATTCAGCATTCGCAAATGCCCGAATCATATTTTTTGCTACCTCCTTTGTTTCTCGGTGATAGCCGCTATTGAAAGCCGGTTGACCGCAGCAGGTTTGCTGAGCTGGAAAGTCTACCTTGCAGCCGAGCCGCTCCAATACTTCAACTACGTCTTTTCCGACATTGGGGTAAAATACATCCGCTAAACAAGTAATAAACAGCGAAACCTTCATAATATGTGACTCCTTCGTGAATGATATGGTGATCTGATCACTTAATGTAAGTGATTTCAGTATAAAGAAGCATACGAACAGTTTCAACCCTAAATGCCTTTTTTTTGAAAGAAACTTTACTCGGTTTTTTTTCGCTTTTTTTTAGCACAAAAAAAAGCACTGTTGCAATATTTCGGAGCAGTGCCTTTTCTTTCCGTATTCTATTATATAGGCTTTGCCTCCACTTCGGTTGATGACACCCCGCTCGCTCCTCCTTGCTGCTATGGAACAAACGTGCAGAGCACGAACAAACCGGACTGTGGCGAAGATAAAGGAAACACAGGGACGGAAGGAACTAAGCATGATTAATCCTGCAGTGACATAGGGCGTTTACTCTTTGCTCGGCGCTTGGAGCTGGACGTGGCCTGCTTGATTAAGACATCATGCTATATTTTATACTTTGCTATTTTTCAAAAAAGCCTGTATCACTAATTTACAGGATAACAGGCTTCAAATGAATGTCAGCGTTCGATTTTTATCCCGACAAGCAATCGATTTATAACATGGCCCGCCATGATTAAACCAGCGACTGACGGAACGAATGCGTTAGAAGACGGCGGCATTTTTGCCTTTCTAATCGTTCCTTCCTCTGCTGTTGGCGGAACGATTTCCTTACGAATATCCTCCCGAATTCGAATTGGCTGCTCCTCGGAAAAGACGACCTCAACCCCTTTATGTATTCCTTCCTTGCGCAAGCGCGTCCGAATTACTTTTGCGATCGGGTCATAGCTAGTTTTAGAAATGTCAGCTATTTTCAGCTTTGCCGGATCCATTTTATTTGCTGCCCCCATACTGGAGATAACAGGAATATTTCGCGACAAGCATTGCTTTATAAGATGAATTTTATAAGAAATTGTATCACTGGCATCAATCACATAATCAAGACCATAATCAAAAAAACTGCTCGTAGGTCTCTTCTGTGTAAAACATTTTCAAGGCGATGACTTGGCAGTCAGGATTAATATCCTTGATTCTTTCCTTCATTAAATCTACCTTCGGCTGACCTATCGTCGATAAAAGCGCGTGGACTTGCCGGTTGACATTCGTAATATCGACATCGTCCTTATCGACAAGTACGATCCGTCCGACACCTGATCGCGCTAGGGCTTCAGCAGAAAATGAGCCGACTCCACCGACTCCGAGCACAGCGACTGAGCTATTTTTTAATCGATCAAGCCCATCATGACCAATAGCTAATTCATTTCGAGAAATTGATGTAGCATCTAACGAAAACTCCTTCCGAAACAATCACATTGTTGACGAAATTGATAATATCATAGCGGAAGGAAAATGTCTAAAAGGAATAGCAAGCGAAAATCTTGAAGGAAATGAGGCGTCACCCTTACGAGAGGAATGAATTCTGCCTTAGTCAGAGCAGAAGTGAGGATAGTCAATCTAAACATCGGGTTGGATTCATCAGGGCTCACGGAGCAGCTGCCCGCTTCGCCATAACGTCAAAAAACAGCAAGCAAGTTATCACTTGTTGCTGTAGAAGTAATTGAACTATGGACAAGAATCCCGAACATGCCGTAATTCCATAAGCTTTGAACCTAAAGCCTACAGGTGGGTGCCATGTGTCAATCTTTTTACGTCCCGCAAGGCAGGCGTGTAATCCAACTAACAACGGAAGCTCCCAATATAAAAGTGTTGGCTCAAACGTTTAGTAAACAACGTACATTTCAGGATCCCTGCTTATGCCTTTATGTTATCATGACAGTTTCCGACATGCAAGTTAATTTTCTGTGCTGTGCAATCATTCGACCTCTCCCTAGGAAATATGGTAAAGTAAATAAAGCTCCGAATGTTTAGAGGAGGAATGCTCATGACGCCACTAGCGACCCAACGCTGTATTGAGATCCGCCAGGAAATTGGTTGGACGGAGAAACGGATTATCGAAACGTCATTTGACATGAAGCTATTTCCAGACAAACTGATTGTCAAGGATGCTCATTTCCCGATCACGTCTATCTTTGACATTTCGTATCGAAAAAAAACCCGGAAAAGCAGTTATCGGCTTTCTGTATCTTCATACTAACCGCGGTGTCCGCACTTATTATATAAAGGAAGAGCCGCTCGCATTGCTCGAAGCATACCGACAGTTAAAGATAGACCGGCCCGAATTGCGTTAGCTCCGTTGTCTGCTGTTCGGAAGGCTCGTGCACCTTTCCATATACACGGTAAAACGGGTATGGAATATCGAATGGTTTGCTTGCTAGTAACAGCCACGCTTCTCCGCTTTGGTGGGAGTACGTATTTAAGACTGGAATTTCCTCGTCCTTCACCCAGCTTAACGCGTGTTCTCGTTGTGACTGGTGAATAAAAAGGAGAATGTGCTCAATCGGCTGCTCCTTTTTTCGTGAATAGACACCAAGTCGCTCTCCTTTGTAACGCTCGTGAAACAGAAAATCTTCGACCATACTGTTGGCCGTAGCCTCTTTCCCAGCACCAGGTCCAATAAAGAGCAGCTGTCCGACTTTGTCACCTTCCACTGAAATCCCGTTTAAGACGCCAGAAACATTAGCCAGCGGTTGCTCTTTTGTCAAAAAAGCGGGAGCGACAAAGCCCTTCACTTCGCCATTACTATCGAGCTGCGATTCGCCGATGAGCTTTAATCTCAGGCCAATCCGCTGCCCTAATTCTACGTGCCAATCCTCCAAATTAGACAGTCCTTGTCTAACAAAATCGTCCTTTTCCGGCCATTTCCCAAAACAAAGTCTGCTCAATATCCGGATTTTGTACCACGCATCATAGCCTTCAATGTCATCTGTCGGATCAGTTTCTGCATAACCGAGCTCCTGTGCCTCCTTGAGTACTTCGGCAAAACCGCGCTGATATTCGAGCATTTCGGTTAGCATATAATTCGTCGTTCCGTTAAGAATTCCGGCAATCCTTGAAATGCTTGTTGAAGCAAGCGTACCCTTAAGTGCATTAATAATCGGAATACCTCCAGCAACCGCGGCTTCGTATCCATAATAAGTTCCATTTTCCGCTGCAGCTAGCTCGAGCGCCTCGCCACGTTCTGCGACTAACTTTTTATTTGCCGTAACGACTGGAATACCTTGCTTCAGAAAAGTCGTAGAATACGTATAGGCTGGCTCGATCCCCCCGATCGCTTCAAAGATCAGATCGTAGCTACTCGCCTGTAAAAATGTTTTCCATTCTGTTGTCACTAAAGTAGTTGCTACCTCCGCCCGGCTCTTTTGGCGATCCTTCACTAAAATTGCTCTCACCTCAAAGTCAGCACCGAGCTGGCGTTTGAGTAATTCCTTTGATTGCTCCAGCCGTTCATAAACTCCGGTTCCAACAGTTCCAAAACCAATAATTCCTATTTTGAACATATGCTCTCCCCCTTATCCTCTCTCTAACACAAATGAAAGCAACCTCTCCGATAAGGAAAGGTTGCTTTTGCCTTTACTTATCTTTCAGAATGAAAGCATTCTGCTGAATGTAGCACCTATGCTTGCTTGGCGCGCAAGCTGGTTGCCGGGCTTCATAGGGTCAGTCCCTCCGCCACTCTTGATAAGCTATTTTTTTTCGAACGTTTTGTTACAGTGATTATACTGATGTTACCGACAGCTGTCAACAGCCTTTTTTTTGAACGGAGTCGTTAGAACTGTCAAAAAAGCTATTGTTTTACTTTTTCCGGCTTCCGTCCAATCACCGATAAATTCAATCGATCAGCTGTTCGACACTAACGCCTGCGGGTGCATTTGTAAGAAGCAGCCGGCACTTGCTGTTTTCGGAAAGGCAATCGTATCCCGCAAATTATTTCTTCCAGCAAGCAGCATGACAAGCCGATCGAGGCCAAGAGCAATCCCGCCATGCGGAGGTGTTCCAAATTCAAATGCATCCAAGAGGAAGCCGAACTGCTCCCGCGCTTCTTCTTCGCTAAAGCCTAGCGCGGTAAACATTTGTTCCTGTATTTCCCTCTTATAAATCCGCTGAGACCCTCCGCCGAGCTCATAGCCGTTTAAGACGAGGTCATAGGCTTCGGCGCGAACATTGCCGGGGTCCGTTGACAATTGCGACAAATCCTCTGCCTTTGGGCTTGTAAATGGATGATGAAGAGCGACAAAGCGCTTCGCTCCCTCGTCGTACTCAACAAGAGGGAAGTCGACAACCCATAGGAAATGGAACGCCTCTTCATCAATTAAATTAAATTGTTTCCCGAATTTCAACCGCAGCGCACCAAGGCTATCGAAAACAACTTGCGCTTTATCTGCTCCAAAGAAGAGCAAATCTCCGCTTTCTGCATCCATCACCTTGAGCAGGCTTTCAGCTTGTTCTGGCGTAAAGAATTTTGCGATCGGTCCTTTAAGCTGACTTTCTTCGATTTTTAACCAGGCAAGTCCCTTGGCACCATAAGGCTTCACAAAGTCAGTCAACGCGTCTATCTCTTTCCGTGACAACATTGCCGCGCCGCCCTTTAAATTGAGCCTTTGACGATGCCACCACTGTTTAACGCTTGCTGAAATACTTTAAAGTCCGTATGCTTAACCGTCTCCGAAAGCTCAATTAGCTCCATGTCAAAACGAGTATCGGGCTTATCTGAGCCGAAGCGATTCATCGCTTCCTCATAGGTAAGACGAGGGAACGGATTTGAAATCTCCTGGCCTTTTACCTTTTTCATGATTGTCGCCATCATTTGTTCTGTCATTAAGAGTAAGTCTTCTTTGTCCATAAATGACGTTTCGATATCGATTTGCGTAAATTCAGGCTGTCTGTCTGCTCGCAAATCCTCATCCCGAAAGCAACGAACAATTTGATAATATCGTTCAAAGCCGGAAACCATCAACAGCTGCTTAAAAATTTGCGGGGATTGCGGCAATGCATAAAATTCACCATGGTGCACTCTGCTCGGGACAAGATAGTCACGCGCACCTTCTGGCGTACTTTTTGTCAGCATCGGTGTTTCGATCTCTAAAAAGCTTTGCTCGTCTAAAAAGTCACGAATCACCTTAGTCGTTTGATGCCGTAGCTTGAAAGTTTCCTGCATGTCTGGCCGGCGCAAATCAAGATAGCGGTATGTTAAGCGCACATCCTCCGCAGCGTCAGTATTAGCTTCAATTTGAAAGGGCAGCGATTTCGATGCATTCAATATTTCAAGCTGTTCGGCATGGACTTCTATCGTTCCCGTTGCGATTTTATCGTTGACGGTTTGCGGAGCCCGAGCGACCACAGTCCCCTCAACACTAATGACGTACTCGTTGCGAATTCGCTCAGCTATATTTAACGCATCCTTGTTTATATCTGGGCTAAATACGACTTGGACAAGACCAAAACGATCGCGTAAATCAATAAAAATGACTTGACCAAGATCGCGCCGTCTTTGCACCCACCCTTTAAGCTGTACTTTCTCTCCGACATTTTCCGCCCGTAAATCTCCACAATGATGAGTTCTTCCGATCACTTCAGCTTCCTCCTTTTATTTGCTGGCTCATATAGTCTATCAATTGGTCAATCGGGACATCGCTCTGTTCTCCAGTCTCCATATCCTTCACTTCAATCGAGTTCTCTTTCAGCTCATCTTCACCAAGAAAAGCGGTAAAGCGTGCATTTAACCGATCAGCAGTCTTCAGCTGCGCTTTTATTTTTTTTATCAAGATAATCCTTATCTGCCCGAATACCAGCCTGACGCAATTGATATAGGAGCTCTACTGCTTTCCCTTGCGCTTGCTCCCCTATAGCAATCACATAGCAATCTAACGTTTTGTTAATTTCTAACTCCTTCTTTTGCGCTTTCATCGCCATGATCAGCCGTTCGATGCTGAAGCAAAGCCAATTCCTGGAGTAGAAGGACCGCCGATTTCCTCAACTAGCCCATTGTAACGTCCCCCTCCACATAACGTTGTAATCGCACCGAACTTATCATCTTCTTTGATCATTACCTCAAACGCCGTGTGATTGTAATAATCGAGGCCGCGTACTAGCGTTGGGTCGACGATGTAATCCAGACCGATGTCCGATAAGTAGCTTTTCAGCTTTTCAAAATAGGCCAACGATTCCGCAGTAAGAAAATCGAGAATCGAGGGGGCGCTTGCCATTAATCGGTGATCTCGATCCTTTTTACAATCGAGAATTCGCAATGGATTTTTTTTCAAGCCGGATTTGACAATCCGCACAGAATTCTTCGATGCTAGGCTTAAAGTGATTCATCAACGCCTCACGATGTGCCTCTCGACTCTCTTGATCGCCAAGCTGTTAATCACGAGCTTAAGGTCTTTAAGCCCCAGCTCTTCATACATCGTCATCACTAACGCTAATACCTCTGCATCAATCGCTGGATCGGCACTTCCTAAAGCCTCAACGCCGAACTGAACAAATTGGCGCATCCGGCCAGCCTGGGGACGCTCATAGCGAAACATAGGTCCAGTATAGAAAAGCTTGGTCGGCTGCTGTGGCTGACCGAAAAGCTTATGGCCGACATATGACCGGACGACACCTGCCGTTCCTTCTGGCCTCAGGGTTAAGCTGCGGTTGCCACGATCTGTAAATGTATACATTTCCTTTTGGACAATATCGGTTGTATCGCCAACTCCCCGTTGGAAGAGCTCCGTCTGCTCGAAGATCGGCGTGCGGATTTCGTGATAATTGTATCTTGTACAAATATCGATTAGTGTCTGTTCAATGTGTTGCCATACCTCAACCTCACCTGGCAAAATATCCTGCGTCCCACGTGGAATTTGGATGTTCATCCCATCTCCTCCTGTCTTTCATGTCATTTCTTTTTGTCAGCATTAGAAAAGCAAAAAACTCCCGCCGCTGATGATTGTTCATCAGGGACGAGAGTTGAATACCCGTGGTGCCACCCTTATTGAAGCAGCTAATACTGCTTCCACTTTAAGCAGTTAACGCCTGCTTACGTTTTTCCTAATAATGATCGACACGTTCAGAAAAATTCCTCAAAGGTGTTCATTCATCAAGACAAATATGGAGGCTCTCAGCCACGACCTCTCCTCTCTTGCTATTTGCTCCCTTGACTACTATGCCTTGTCACTGGATCGTTTTTTCATGTTATTGTTTTCTATCATACGAATGAATCATGACGCTGTCAATGCTTAATTTCGCGAAAGCTTATGTTTAAGCAACTTGGCGCCTTTTATTGAAATACCGAACTCGGTTGCTAGCCGAAGCTTTATATCGATCAAGCTTTGATGCTGAACTTGAAATAAAGAATGTCTCATTTGCTGTCGCTTAATCACGCGCATACCGTTCGTCCTTTCGACCTTTAGTCGCTAACTAGAACTAGCTTGCCCTCATATTAAAAATATAAACATGTAGTGCATTTCATATTTTTTCGCTTCGGGAGTACGGATAGGCTCTTTTCAGCTAAATGGAATTCGAGTTTAATAAGCTTTTGCTAATTATTAAAAAGCAGTGTCGGCCCGATGCTTTAGCTTCGGCTCCTCAGAAAATCAAAAGAAAAACGAGCGAGGGCTCTATTCTCTCGCTCGTTCCGTACATTTTTATTCTTGACCTGGTACCGGTTCAAGCGGCTTCGCATTTCCGTAAACCGGGCGTTTGCGCTCAACCGGACTGACCCACTTGACGCCGTTAGTAATGACGCGCTGAATCTCCTTGTTATAGTAGGTAGGGTACGTTTCGTGTCCCGGGCGAAAATAAAAAATTTTGCCATTGCCGCGCTTATACGTGCAACCGCTACGGAATACTTCCCCTCCCTGGAACCAGCTCAGAAACACGACTTCATCCGGTGCAGGAATATCGAAGTGTTCACCGTACATTTCCTCTTTTTCGAGTTCAATGTATTCACCGATACCTTCGGCGATTGGGTGACTCGGATCGACGACCCATAGCCGTTCTTTCTCGTCAGCCTCACGCCATTTTAAATCACAGCTTGTTCCCATTAACCTTTTAAAGATTTTTGAGAAATGGGCTGAATGTAGCACCACCAATCCCATTCCGTCTAGCACACGCTGATGAACCTTTGCAACAATTGCATCCTCTACCTCATGATGAGCCATATGGCCCCACCAAACAAGGACATCTGTCTGATTAAGCACCTCATCTGTCAGCCCATGCTCAGGCTGTTCAAGTGTCGCTGTTTTTACTGAAAGACCTGCCTCTTTCAAAAAAGAGGAAATCGCATTGTGAATGCCATCCGGATAAACATCCCTAACCGCTTGATGCTTTCGTTCATGTACATTTTCATTCCAAACCGTTACATTCATGTCCTTTGTCCCCTCTCATGCACTCCAAGACGCAACACGTTTTCTTCAGGTGACTTGTGTTAAGACTGGAATCGATTTCAATCCCTATTGTATTCGCTTGCTCATTTTATTTCAAGTTCTAACATCGCGTTATTTCACTAGAGCGACTCCCACTCGGCGAAATATGTCAGGCTCATATCAATTCTATTTTGAGACATACTTTAGAGCTATTGCCCCCATGTCTAGCCCGCCTTATGAATACTTGACCCAGACACGTCATGTAGAAAAAAAAGATACGTGATACTCTTGATATAAATATATTTTCCGTTCTGAGAGGCGATTATAAAAAGTATGCAGTATTGAAAACTACTTGCCTTAAGGAGGAAGCCTTTTATGAACATTTCGAAGACGCATTTAGGCTTTTTGCGAGGAGCTGTTCCGCAAAGGTTCTGGAGTTGCCAAAAGATACTAAGTTTCATATGGATGCTGCGATTTGTTACCACGGAAGTCAGTGTAGCAGCAGGAAAAGAACCAACTTCAACCCTTTGGAACCTAAACCGCCGGAGAAGTCGAAAACCTAATCGTTTGTTGCTGCTAGCGCTGCGGGCTTTCGACGATTAGGGTAACTGGTCCATCGTTGACGAGTGAGACATCCATCGCCGCACCAAAGCGGCCAGTTTCAACTTTAACACCTTTTTCGCGGAGCTTGTTATTAAATTGTTCGTAAAGACGTTCCGCTTGTTCCGGGCGCGCAGCTTCAGTAAAGCTTGGGCGTCGCCCTTTCCGCGTGTCACCATATAAGGTAAACTGGGACACAGATAAAACCTCCCCTTTGACATCAAGGAGGGAGAAGTTCATTTTCCCTTCTTCGTCTTCAAAAATTCGGAGGTTGACAATCTTCTCTGTGACATAGTTGATGTCTTCAATTGTATCCTCATGTGTGATACCGACTAATAAAGTTAAGCCTGACTGTATTGCTGCAATGACTTCCTTGTTAACCGTAACGGAAGCCTGCTTCGTTCGTTGTAAGATCACACGCATCGTTTTTCAAACACCTCAATCTGCTTTAATTTGCACTCCCGCTCTATGCGGAGAAAAGGTGGGATTTGTTAAGCCGTGAAAGAGAGCTCGCTCAAATAGTCCACTTTCCACGTTCCGACGCAAGAGTCCATTAGCTAGAACCGAATACCGTTGTTTCTCTTATGCTATCAGCTTTAAGTCTATTAATGCATAATTCGACGAACCGAATAAATGTCTTTAAGCTGCTTAATTTTATCCACGACTCGATGGAGGTGGTCGATATTGTGAATCAAGATCGTCATGTGAATGGTTGCCATCTTGTAACGGTTGTCAGAACGACCTGAGACGGCGTTAATTACTGTCCTTGCTTCTGTAACAGCATGTAGCACTTCATTGAGCAATCCATTGCGGTCAAAGCCGATAATTTCAATGTCGACGTTGTACGATTTATTATGATCTTGGTCCCCTTCCCATTCCACGGGAAGCAAGCGGTTCTGAACTTCTTCGTTTTGCACATTTTGACAGTCCGAGCGATGGATCGAAACGCCGCGGCCTTTTGTAATATAGCCGACAATATCATCGCCTGGGACCGGTGTACAACAACGAGACAAACGGATGAGCATGTTATCGACGCCTTTGACACGCACACCTGAGCCCGTTCTCTTTTTCGGTGTAAGCTTTTGCATTTCCGTTAATGCTTCGGCTAATGACTGATCCTCCTGATCCTGATCCTGCTGCTTTCGCAGCTTTTCCGTTAGGCGGTTCACAATTTGCTTAGGGCTAATACCTCCGTAGCCGGCAGCGGCAAACATATCTTCTTCACCGGCAAAGCTAAATTTATTCGCGACCTCAGCGATGTTTTCCGCTGTAAGGACATCCTTCGGTTCAAAATCAAGGGCTCTGATTTCCTTTTCGACGATCTCTCTTCCTTTTTCAATATTTTCATCGCGCCGTTCTTTTTTTAAACCATTGCTTGATTTTATTTTTTGCATGAGACGATTTAGTAATTTTGAGCCAGTCCTGGCTCGGTCCGTATGAATGCTTCGAGGTCATAACCTCAATAATATCACCCGTATTTAGTTCGTGATCAAGCGGAACCATTTTCCCATTCACTTTTGCGCCGATACATCGATTACCGATCTCACTATGAATGCGATAGGCAAAGTCGAGCGGGACCGAGCCCCGTGGCAGCTCAATCACATCGCCTTTTGGCGTAAACACAAACACCATATCCGAAAATAAATCCATTTTCAACGATTCCATAAACTCTTGGGCGTCATTCGTATCATTTTGTGATTCGATAATATCTCTGAACCAAGTGAGCTTGTCCGCAAACGAATCCTTGCTGTTAGCCAAAGACTTCCCTTCTTTATACGCCCAATGAGCGGCTACCCCGAATTCGGCTACCCGGTGCATGTCCTCCGTTCGGATTTGCACTTCAAGCGGGTCTCCGTGCGGCCCGACGACCGTCGTATGCAACGATTGATACATATTTTGCTTAGGCATGGCAATGTAATCTTTAAAGCGACCAGGCATCGGCTTCCAACTCGTATGAATCACGCCAAGCACTGCATAGCAGTCCTTAATGTTTTTCACAATAATCCGAACGGCGAGCAAGTCATAGATTTCGTTGAACTGTTTGTTTTGCATCATCATTTTTCGGTAAATGCTATAAATATGCTTAGGGCGACCGGACAACTCGGCAGCGACATTAACCTCGACCAGGTCCTTCTTGATCGTTTCCATGACTCCGGACAAATATTGCTCCCGCTCCGCGCGTTTACGCTTCATCAGGTTGACAATTCGATAATACTGCTGAGGATCCAAATAACGCAGCGCTATATCCTCAAGCTCCCATTTGATCGTGGAAATACCAAGGCGATGGGCGAGCGGAGCAAAAATTTCGAGTGTTTCGTTTGACGTAATCCGCTGCTTTTCCGGTGGCATAAATTTCAACGTTCTCATATTATGGAGGCGATCGGCCAGCTTAATTAATATAACGCGAATATCTCTCGCCATGGCAACGAGCATTTTGCGATGGTTTTCGGCTTGCTGCTCTTCCTTTGATTTATATTTAAACTTTTTTTAATTTCGTTACTCCGTCGACGAGCATGGCGACTTGCCGATTAAAAACCTTTTCTAGCTCTTCAACTGTCGCAGCTGTATCTTCAACAACATCATGCAAAAAAGCCGCTGCAACCGTATTCGGGTCAAGCTCGAGTCCGACAATAATCCCTGCTACTTGAACCGGGTGGAAAATATAAGGCTCTCCCGATTTACGGTACTGGCCGCTATGCGCTTCCTTCGCGTATTCATATGCCCTTCGTAAAAAGCGATATCGTCCTCATTTAAGTATTCACTCGCTTTTTGCAATACTTGATCTATGGTCATGGAATCACCTTTGATTCTAAATTCAATATTTCTTCTTATTATCTTTAAGTTTCGCGCCGATGTAAAGAGAAATAGGGAGTTTTTTGCCGAGATTAAGGCAAACTTTTTACCAATAGGTCGTTTGTAGCCCCATTTTAACTTTTTAGCTCCAATTTGAACGAGTGTTTTTGCTTAAAGACAACAAGCGACCGGAAGGCCTCCAGTCGCTTTTACTGTTATTGAAAAGTCATCAATGAATAAATGTCATAGCCTTGAAGCCGATCGCGACCATTCAAATAACCGAGCTCGATCAGAAAGGCGATTCCAATAACTTCACCGCCAAGTTGTTCAACCATCTTAATTGTCGCTTCAATCGTCCCACCCGTTGCTAGTAAATCATCAGTAATCAAAACGCGTTGCCCAGCCTGATCGCATCCCGATGCATCGTCAAGCTGTCCTTTCCGTATTCTAGACCATAATCGACCGAAATAACTTCTCGCGGCAGCTTACCTGCTTTTCGAACAGGGACGAAGCCGATACCGAGTGAGACTGCTAGTGGACAGCCAACGACAAAGCCCCGCGCTTCAGGCGCGACAATGACGTCTGCTTGCTTTGCCTGCGCATAATCGGCTATATGCTCAATCGCTTTCTGATAAGCCTCACCGTTTTGCATAAAGGTTGTGATATCCTTAAAGCGGATGCCTTCTTTTGGGTAATCTTCCACGATCGTTATATGCTCTTTAAAATCCATTCTTACACCGTCTCCTTTTGTTTCTGCCTATGATATATCGTATTCGTAAACCATTGCTTCAACTCATGATAAGAGGAGTAGACAAATTCATTTTCAATGTCCGCCTTCTCCTGTTTACTCCGATAAGCCATTGATTGCTCAAGGCTCTTCTTTTCAGGTTTTTCATTGATCGAAATCCAACCATTTTCGAGCGTCACAAAACCCAACTCCAAAAAAACGGTTGTCATAAAATCGACGGTATGGCTTGACCAGCTTTATGCTTGGCTAATTCGCGCCCGTGCTTGCTCACGGAAAAGGTTTTGCGCTTTAATAAAAATGCATAAAACCATTTAAATTGTTCACGATTAGGATTCGTCGTAAAAAAAGAGTCCTCCTTTTGATAAAAGACCGTATAAATTCTAGCGGGTTCACCTTTGATAGCAATTAAATCATCGAACTGTCGTCGCTGCATAGGAACATCGAGTAAAATGAGATACCGTCCGGACAAATCGATTGAAGCAAGCTCATTAAGCAAGTGCACATCCCAGTCGTCTAGACCGAGTTTCGTTTTCGTTTCAGCCTGGAAAGCTACGAGCAGCCGATTTTCTTCCGGCAATTGCTCGACTTTTTCCACTAAGCGCTGCTGCTGAATACTTCGCCAATCAAAAAGCTGCCAGTCCGAAACCGCCAAATCCTCAAGCATGAGTTGGGGCTTTACGCGACCATTCCATTCATTAACCGACAAGGTGCCAACAGCAGAAACGCGTGCATTAGCGGTCATCTCCTCATGGAGATCGCCAAGGTGAAAACCAATTCCATCAAGCTTACACCGTTTTCTGCAAAGCTCAGCTTTAAATGATTGCCGTCGGATCCGATTCTTCTCATCTGTCCAATTTGTGCATCCTCAATCATGACTTTTGGCGTCGGATTCGCCACGCCAAAAGGCGCCAGTCGCTGCATTTGCTCAATGACGTCGAGTGATATTTCCTCTACTCCTGCCACTACATCAATGTTCATAATTGGAGTGAAATCCTCAGGTTTCAGGCAAACGGCAGCCTGTTCGTGCAAGCGTACTCGCAACATGTCCAGGTCTGCTGCTTTCATCGTCAGCCCTGCCGCCATCGGATGACCGCCAAAATGCGGTAGGATATCACGGCTTTTCGAAAGCTCGTGAAACATATCAAAGCCTTCGATGCTTCTTGCCGAACCTTTGGCCAACCCCTTCTCAGAATCAATGCTTAGTACGATCGTCGGACGGTAAAACTGCTCGACGAGGCGTGAGGCCACGATACCAATAACTCCGGCATTCCAGCCTTCCTTTGCTACAACAAGCACATGATGCTTTTCGGGAGGGAACTGTTTTTCGACGATGTCGATCGCTTCCTTCGTCATTCGCTGGACGATTCCTTGCCTTTCCTTGTTAAGCCGGTCGATTTCATTAGCAAGACTTTCAGCCTCGTCTATATCCTCACAAAGTAGGAGTTCCACTGCCGGATCTGCTGAATCGAGCCTACCTGCGGCATTAATTCTAGGCGCCATTCCAAATCCAACATGGTCGGCCTTGATCGCCTCATGTCCAAAGCCGCATACTTTTTTTAGCGCCTTCAGCCCCGGCCTCGCCGTCGCTTGTAAGGCTTCCAGCCTTCAATCGCCAGCAAGCGATTCTCATCGACGAGCGGGACTAAGTCGGCGATCGTTCCGATGACGACAATATCGAGCCATTCAGTCGGCGTTCGTCCGAGTAGAGCTTGAGCCACCTTAAAAGCAACGCCCACTCCGGCTAGGCCTTTAAAAGGATATGGGCAGCCTGGCTTTTTAGGATTGACTATCGCCAGTGCATCGGGTAGCACCGGTGGCGCTTCATGGTGATCGGTCACTATAAAATCGAGTCCAATTTCCTTGGCAACAGCCGCCTCATGTACCGCAGCAATTCCTGTGTCGACAGTAACTACAAGCTGATAGCCGTCTTCTTTTGCCTTACGCAAAGCGGCTTCATTAGGCCCATACCCTTCAGTAAAACGATTCGGAATGTAAAAATCGAAATCGGCACCGAGCTCTCTTAACGTATGTACCATAATCGCTGTACTACTTACGCCGTCGGCATCATAATCACCAAAAATAAGAATTCTCTCGTCTTCGGCAATCGCTTGCTTGATTCGCTCGACCGCTTCTTTCATTCCATCAAGCAAGTACGGATCGTGATAGCATAATTCTCGTTTATCTAAGTACAGCTTTGCTTCCTCATATGTATCAATTCCGCGATTAAGTAAGAGCCTGGCAACTAGCGGAGCGACTCCGAGCTGAGTTACGAGCTCTTCTACCATTTTTTTCATTTTGACTATGTACCTTCCATCTTGCCCTTGGTTTTAACATTAAAAACACCCCTGACCCTCCCATTATACAGGAGCAACCGAGGGGTGACAATCTTCATTCCTTCACTTTCTCTTCACTCGTTTCGTTCATTTCTAAGCTAGTATCGTCTACAGACTCATTCTTCAGTTTTTTCAATTCAGTTTGCAGCTGGTATATCTTTACCATACCTAACGCTCCTACTATGATCGCCCCCATAATCACAGAAACGAGAATAATCAATATGAGCGGCCATTCTGCAATTCCAAACAAATAATTCACCCGAACGGACTCAACATTAATGACAGCAAATACAGCAATCACGAGTGCTAGTAGTAAGCCTAAAATAATTCCCCATTGACCCTTCATAAGTAAATCCCTCCTCTACGTGTCACTTTCTCCCTTGTAAGGGTGAATTGAACCAATACGTTGTGGACAATCGTTGCCTGAAGCAGACAGTCCTTCACTAGTTTTCCAATCGCTAGTTCAAACCCAACAATAGTGAGAAGAACATCAACGATTGCCACGGATTCTGCCTTCCGTGACGATAAGGGTGATCAGCATCAAGGACCACAAAGACCATGAATGCATCATGGTCCTCTTTTTAAGGTGTCGGTTTTGCCTCCGGGTTTGCGCTTTTAAAGCGTTGCTTTTTTAATTGCTTGCCTTTCCAAACAACCCATAGCTGAGCGGCCAAAAACAGCGACGAATAGGTTCCAGCAAGCAGCCCAAGTAAAAGGGCAAAGGCAAACGAACGGATCGCTTCCCCACCAAAAATCATAATGGCAGCCGCGGCGAAGGCAACGGTTAAAGCTGTATTTATCGAGCGCGCCAAAGTTTGTAGCAAGCTAGTGTTCACAATGGCGGCTAAATCAGAAAAGCCTTTAATTCGTTTCGCATTTTTCACATTTTCTCTAATTCGATCAAAGGTTACAATCGTATCATTTATTGAATAACCGACAACCGTGAGTACCGCTGCAATAAAGGGAATGTTGATTTCAATTTGCAGCAGGCTGAAGATAGCAATGACAAAAAATGCATCGTGCAGGAGCGAAATTACAGCCGCAGCACCGTATAGAAATTGAAAGCGGAAGCTAATGTAGATCGCGATGCCTAATGAAGCGATTAAGACAGCGATAAGGGCGTTGCGTGCCAATTCCTTACCGACTGTTGGCGAGACTGTGCTGACACTTGGCTCAGACCCATACAGCCCCGTAAGATAGGCCTGAATTTCGGCGATTTCCTCTGCGGATAGGACGCCAATAAAACGGACGCTCGCTCTTTCATTTTGCTCTCCTGCCAAAGTAACATCATCCGGGGTGTAGCCTGCACCAATTTGTTCAAAGTGCTGATTCAATTCCTCAGCTGTTAGCGATTCCGTACTCGTTATTTCCACTCGCGAACCACTTTCAAAATCAATCCCGAGATTTAAACCCATCGTGCTGAGCAAAATAATGCCGATAACAACATAGCTCAAGGTAAAGATGAAAAACTTGTTACGATGCTTGACGAAGTCGATTTGCTTATCTTGAAAATTAAAGTTCACGAATATCATCCTCCTTTACCCCGAACAAACCAGGCTTTTTATTGAGAACTCGGCTATTGACCCAGAGCCCCATCAATAAACGAGAGCCGTATACAGCCGTCAGAAAGCTCACGAGAATGCTCACGATCAGCATAACGGCAAAGCCTTGCACCGAGCTCGTTCCGTAGACAAAAAGTACGCCTGCTGCAAGAAGAGTTGTAATATTCGCATCGACAATAGAACTCATCGCGCGTTTGTTCCCTACCTTAAAGGCCGACATAATCGATTTCCCAGACTTAATTTCTTCTTTGATCCGTTCAGCCGTCAAAATATTCGCATCAACCGCCATACCGACACCGAGAATTAAAGCGGCAATCCCGGGCAGCGTTAATACTGCATTCATTAAGTTAAAGACTAGCAACACGAGAAATATGTAAATGCTTAATGTCATGACCGCAATAAAGCCGGAAAAGCGATAATAAAGCAGCATATAAACAAAAATTAACGCAATGCCGATGAAGCCGGCAAAAATCGTTTGCTGCATCGCCTGTTCGCCGAGCGAAGCGCCGACTGAATTTGAATAAACCTCTTCTAATGAAACAGGCAAGGAACCTGCGTTCAGTACCTCGGAAATAAAGCGCGTTTCCTCCGTTGTAAAATGGCCCTCGATCATAACATCACGAGTATTGAGCTCCTTACTGACACCAGCAGCTGAAATATACTTAGGCTCTGCCTTATTCCTCTCTTCTGAATAGGAATCAACGCCCTCTTCAAAGTCGAGCCAGATGACTAAAACGTTCTCACCGCTGGCCACTCTTTCAGGCTGCGAAAGTTCTCTCGTAATATCACCAAAACGGCCGGCATCATTCAAGGTTAGCGTTACGATCGGCTGGTTCGTTTCCCCATGAAACGACGGACTTGCTCCGTTCTGACTTAAATCACTGCCATCAAGCAGGACTTGATCGTGGACATCACGTATCGTCAAGGTCGCTTCGGTCGCCAGCAAATCGCGAGCCGACTGCTGATCCTCAATACCTGCGAGCTGAACTCGAACTCTGTCTTCTCCTTCAATTTGAATGTTCGGCTCCGATACTCCGAGCACGTTGACACGCTGATTCAGCGCGGCAACCGTTGCCGACAGCGCCTCTTGATCGATTACATCTCCCTCATTTGCCGGGTGGACTTGATATAGAATTTCAAACCCGCCTTGAAGGTCGAGCCCCAGCTTTATGTCTTTCGTAATCCCCATTACAGTCTGACTGATTACTACACTCAGAACAGCTATGATGAGAAAAAAGTAACGAGCCGCCCTTTTTTCACCATTTTCTAATATAAGCCTCCTTCATCTTACCACTCACTATCGTGAAGCCTCTTGCACCGATCCGGTACATAGCTTTGTACGACGTAGACTCTGACCCGGTAACGATCGTAATCCCCCATACGGTGAAATGGGGGTGGGTCAGAAGGTTACACCGAAGTCAATGCTTATCAACGAAAGACAAGCATTTGCACAATACTTCCATTATAGCGATCATTGAAATTTCCTGTCAATTTTCCATGCGAATCTTTCAGCTAAAGCGTTCAACTTATTCCGTCTTCGTTGTTCTCATATTCAGCAAACCAGTCCACTGGTTCTTTATAGGCGCTCACCGTCAGCCAAGTCATATATTGCTGAGGCTTCAATGTCAAAATTTTATTTACGAAATCATGAAAATGGATAAATGCCTTTTGTTTCCGTAACTGTTCAATAATGCATTTCCAGACCTCATCCTTTGTTGCCCGTTCGTAGCCTAGGAAGTGGAACTCGTCCACCTTGCTTTGTAGCACTGGCTCAACTTGATCTCGCCATACATCAAACTGCTGTTTGTTTCCCATCTGCACACCCCACTATCAGCTTTTACTTTTTGACATAACTAGTTTCGCTATCCGAGCAACTTGTTCCTTCTTTCTTTTTTTTATCCACTCTACACTGAGGATGAAAGCTATCCTCTTAACGACCTGTCGCGGGCTTGCTCCATGCAGGTAGAGTAGAATCTCGTGCTATTACCGAGACGGAAACGAATTTTCGTTTTCTTAAACTTGTCATGCTTGACCGATCACACTGCATATACATAATAGCAAAAAATTCAACCCGAATCCTCATTACTTTGATAGAAAGCAGGGCTGCGCATGTCCAGACAAACCTTTTTAAAAGGAGCCTTTATCCTGATCATAGCAGGATTTATTACTAAAGTGCTCGGATTCATTAATCGGATTGTGATGGCACGAATCATGGGTGCTGAAGGTGTCGGCCTTTATATGATGGCTGTTCCGACATTGCTGCTAGTCATTACCTTAACCCAGCTTGGCCTCCCTGTAGCAATATCAAAGCTGGTGGCTGAAGCAGAGGCAGCAGGCGATCGCGGCCGGATGAAACGAATACTTGTCGTTTCATTATCGCTGACAAGTATTCTTAGTGTAGTCTTTACCGTCATTATGATTGGCTTTGCCCCTTTGATCTCCGAGAAGCTGCTCACCGATGCTCGAGCTTTTTACCCTTTAGTCGCGATTACGCCAATCGTTCCAATCGTCGCCTTATCCTCTGTCATGAGGGGCTATTTTCAAGGGCGACAAAACATGAAGCCTTCTGCTTTTTCACAAGTCATTGAACAAGTCGTTCGCATCACACTGGTAGCCGTAATGGCAAACGCGTTTTTACCGATGGGTATCGAATATGCAGCAGCTGGAGCAATGGTGTCAGTCGTTATCGGAGAGCTGGCTTCATTAGGCTATATGATTTTCGTCTTTAAAACGCAAAAAAAAGTTCCGAGTGCGGCGCGACTTCTTTCAATTTCTGAAAGGCGGAATGCCTACGTTCAAAAGCTTGATGAACATTGCCCTGCCAACGACAGGAAGCCGTTTAATCGGTTCCATTTCGCTTTTTTTTCGAACCGATTGTTGTCTCTCAAAGTTTGGCGATTGCCGGCGTCGCAACCGTACTCGCCACGAAACAGTACGGCGAGCTGGCAGGCTTTGTCATTCCTTTGCTTTTATTGCCGACTTTTATTACGAGTTCGTTGTCGGTCTCACTCGTCCCAGCCATTAGCGAGGCCTCCGCACAAAAGCAATTCCATTTGATTCACCATCGATTAGGGCAAGCTTTACGTTTAGCTTTACTATCTGGCGGCATCGCTGTAGTTATATTGTGCGTATATGCTGAGCCAGTGATGTCCTTAATGTATGGAGCGGGAGAAGCGGCTGCCTATATTAAAATAATGGCGCCATTTAGCATATTCCTTTATCTTCAAGGCCCTTTACAAGCAACATTACAAGCATTAAATATGGCTAAAGCGGCGATGATGAACAGTTTATACGGAGCGGTCATTAAAATTACCGTCATTTTCGCTTAGCATCTCAGCCTGAATTTGGCATCATGGGAGCCGCATTGGCGATGGTCGTCAGTTTTATTCTCGTTACTCTATTACATTTTGCCTCTGTAGTTAAATCGATCAGCTATACGATTAGCTTTTCGCTAATTGGAAAAACGATCGTATTACTCGGCCTTTCCATCTGGGCCAGCCTTTTGCTCGATCGTTACCTGATCCGCTTTGATTCATTGTTGCTTCATACGGCAACCGCAATTATTGCGACTTCCGTTTGCTACGGATTACTCGTTATTATCCTCGGCCTTGTGAAGCAAAATGAGCTTGAGCGAATTCCGATCCTCGGCATTGTTTGTCCGGCTATTTCTCTCACGCTGATGTAACAACCTAATTATCGTTTAAGGTCAGAAAATAATGACTTACTCATGCACAATAGGATATTTCGTTAGTTTTACCATTTCTAGTCATTATATTTGCTGTCAGTCAATGAAAGATCCT
This sequence comes from Bacillus sp. JCM 19058, assembly GCA_001310555.1. The sequence goes on along the minus strand of BAXO01000062.1, from coordinate 9,726 downwards.
TTAAGAAACACAGATTGAACAAGTTGATATTTTTCAGATTGCCATTCTATTTCGAACAAGCCCGAATAAGCTTTACTATGGAGTTGAAAAGAAAGGAGAGAAGAAAATGGTATCATCGCGTAGCTTTTTCCCTGCAATTTTAATGGGTCTCGTTACAACCTTAATCATCGCTCTATCGGTAAGCCTGTTCGTTTCACTGTTTTTAACTTTTACGTCTTTGACGGAAGATTCATTTAGGTGGGTTACATTGACTGCTGCCTTTATCGCGTTGTTTTTCGGAGGAGCCGTTTCAGGAGCAAAGGCAAAGTCGAAAGGCTGGATAGCAGGAGCATTCACTGCATTGCTATTTTCATTATTTACATTCATGATACAGTATTTAGGCCATGATCAAATGTTCTCAGTTCAGCAATACGCTTATCACGGCGGCTATTTAGTCACAGCTGCTCTCGGTGGAATGATCGGTGTGAACCTTTCCGGTCATTCAAATAAATCTCGTTCCTAATCATGTTTTTGCCTGTATAGCCTTTCTAATACCATGAAAAGGTATTTAGCTCAATTTCTATGGCTAAGTATCTTTTTGCTTTTTAATAGATTAATACGTTTCGCAATAAAAAAAACAGACCTGTCATTCTAAAAAGTCCTTACTAAGGGTACATTTTAAAATGACAAACGGGTCTGTTTTGAATTAGCTCATGAAGAGAATCTGTCCGAATCTCTTATGTACGGCTGTCAATCAATCAGGATTGACAACATCGCGAACAGCTGAACGGTCAAACGTTAATTTACGATTATCATTGACGAGTAAAATAATCGAATCTTCATCGACCGCATCTATTTTACCGTGAAGGCCGCCAATCGTAACAACTTTATCTCCGCGCTTCAGGCCTTCATGCATTTCGCGGACTTTTTTTCTGGCGTTTTTGCTGTGGTCGAATCAGCAAAAAGTAAAAAATGACAAACATTAGAATTAATGGTATCAAACTAGCGTAAAGTTCCATGTCTTCCCTCCTTTCAAGCTTTTTTTTAGATTGGAACATTAGAAATTTTTCGCGTCTGGCTGATTAAAACCATATTGCTCGAAAAACTCATCTTTAAAGTCAAGCAGACAGTCGTCGATAATAGCTTGCCTGACTTGCTCCATTAATTTTAACAGGAAATAAAGATTATGATAAGTAGTAAGTCTAAATCCGAACGTTTCTTCACATTTCACTAAATGTCGAATGTACGCCCTCGAATAATTTTGACAAACGTGACAATCGCATCGTTCATCAAGTGGTCGAAAGTCTTCCGCATATTTGGCGTTTCGAACGACAAGTCGTCCCGAGCTTGTCATACAAGTACCGTTCCTCGCAATTCTCGTCGGCAACACACAATCAAACATATCGATCCCACGAATCGCGCCATCGATCAAAGAATCCGGCGAGCCGACACCCATTAAATAACGCGGCTTGTGACTCGGTAGCAACGGCACAGTAAACTCGAGCATACGATTCATGATCGCTTTAGGTTCGCCGACGGATAATCCACCGATCGCATATCCGGGAAAGTCGAGAGAAACGAGATCGGCTGCGCTTTGCTTGCGAAGCTCTTCAAATTCCCCACCTTGAATAATGCCGAACAGGGCTTGCTCAGTTGGTCTGGAATGAGCAGTTAAACACCGCTCAGCCCAACGGCTCGTCCGTTCCACAGACTGCTTCATATAATCGAATTCAGCAGGGAATGGTGGACATTCGTCAAACGCCATCATAATGTCAGCACCGAGAGCATTTTGAATAGCTGTCGCTTTCTCCGGACTTAAAAAGAGCTTCTCACCACTTAAATGATTGCGGAAATGCACCCCTTCTTCTTCAATTTTACGCAAATCGCTTAAACTAAATACTTGAAAGCCGCCTGAATCTGTTAATATCGGCCGGTGCCAATTCATAAACCGATGCAATCCGCCAGCTGCTTCAATAATCTCATGCCCTGGTCGCAGCCATAGATGATACGTATTGCTCAAAATAATTTGCGCGTTCATTTCGAGCAGCTCTGTAGGGCTCATCGTTTTCACTGTAGCGAGCGTGCCCACTGGCATAAATATCGGCGTTTCGATGGAGCCATGCGGTGTGGTGACGCGTCCCAGCCTTGCCCTGATTGCTTACACGTCTTTATTAGTTCATACGTAATGGCTGTCATTATGCCCTCCTTTCCTCGAGCTAATTAGCATTGCGTCACCGAAGCTAAAAAAGCGATAGCCCCGTTGAATCGCATGCTTATAGGCACGCAGCAAATTCTCTCGGCCTGCGAGTGCACTAACGAGCATCACAAGCGTTGACTTAGGTAAATGAAAATTCGTTAACAGTCCGTCTATACCTTTAAATTGGTAACCTGGATAAATAAAAATCGTAGTCCAGCCTGACGCCTCGCGGAATGAGCCGAATTCATTCATGATTGTTTCAAGCGTTCTTGCTGAGGTTGTCCCGACGGCAATAATTTGCCCGCCCTTTTTTCGAACCGTTTCAAGCAAGTGAGCTGTCCCTTTACTCATTTGATAAAATTCCGCATGCATCTCGTGCTCTTCAACCGTCTCAGCATTAACCGGGCGAAAGGTGCCAAGGCCAACATGTAGCGTTATATAGGCAAGGTGTACGCCTTTCTCTTCGAGCTGTTTCAACAAATCCTTCGTGAAATGCAAGCCCGCTGTTGGTGCTGCCGCAGAACCCCGCCGTTTGGAAAATACCGTTTGGTACCGTTCTTGATCATCGAGCTGCTCTTTAATGTAGGGAGGCAAAGGCATTTCCCCCAATTGATCAAGTACCTCATGAAATAAACCTTCATAGTTTAATTCCAATATTCTGCCTCCGTGCTCGGTTTCCTCGAGGCAAACAGCGGTTAAACGACCGTGGCCAAAGCTTATCGTTGCCCCACGCTTAATTCGCTTCGCCGGCTTCACTAAAGTTTCCCACTTGTCGCCTTCCACCTGCTTCAGCAATAGAACCTCGATTTTTGCCCCAGTGTCAGGCTTTGTTCCATACAAACGCGCCGGCATGACACGCGTATCGTTTAATACGAGGCAGTCTCCAGCCTGGAGCTGACCGAGTAGATCAGGGAAGCGTTTATCTTGAATTGCACCAGTCTCTTGATCGAGCACAAGCAAACGAGACGCCGTTCGCGAAGAGAGCGGCGTCTGGGCAATCAATTTTTCCGGCAAATCAAAGTCAAAATCGTCAACGTTCATCCAGTAGTCACATCCCATTTTATTCCTTCATTATCTTACCGAATCCCGCTCGAATAATCAAGCGTCAACGAAAGCGGCCTATGAAGTAAAATATTAAGGATAGCACGATACTTATGAGGATCGACGTCGTAATCGGAAAATAAAACGTTGAATGCTCACGTTTAATCATAATATCACCAGGCAATTTACCGAGTGGTATATACTTTCCACCGAATTGCCACAACAGCCCGACGATAATAAGCAAAATGCCGATACTAATCAATATTTTTGCAAATGGACTCATCCGTTTGGCTCCTCAAGCTGTAGATATTGATAACAAGCCGGTGTCACCATTCTCCCTCGCGGCGTTCGCTGCAAAAAAACCAATTTGCAACAAATATGGCTCATAAACATCCTCTATCGTTTCAGCTTCCTCACCGATGGTTGCCGCAATCGTGTCAAGTCCAACAGGACCACCACGAAACCTTTCAATCATACCTTTTAGCAGCTTATGATCGACCTCGTCCAATCCTACCGGATCAACATGAAGCTTCTCCAGCGCAGCTTGCGTCAGCGCTAATGTAATAATTCCGTCTCCTTTCACCTGGGCAAAATCGCGAACTCTTCTCAGCAGCCGGTTGGCAATCCGTGGAGTCCCTCTTGAACGTTTCGCGAGCTCAGCGGCAGCAACGTGATCCAGCTCGATTTGAAAAATGTCAGCCGTTCGCTGCACAATAAGCGTGAGCTCCGGCTCTGTATAATATTCGAGTCGTGCCATGACACCAAAGCGATCTCGAAGAGGAGCAGAAAGCATCCCGGCACGCGTTGTCGCTCCAACCAAGGTAAACGGTGGCAGCTCAAGCCTGACAGAGCGTGCTGATGGGCCTTTGCCAATGACGATATCCAGGCAATAATCCTCCATTGCCGGATATAGCACTTCCTCAACCATCCGGTTCAAGCGATGTATTTCATCAATAAACAATACGTCTCCAGGTTCTAGCGCCGTCAAAATGGCTGCTAAATCTCCAGGTCGCTCGATGGCCGGTCCTGAAGTTGTTCGCATTTGTACACCCATTTCTGTTGCTATAATTCCGGAAAGCGTCGTTTTCCCCAAGCCCGGGGGGCCATAGAGCAGTACATGATCGAGGCATTCCTCTCTAATCTTCGCTGCTTCTATGAACACTTCAAGATTTTGCTTAACCTTTTCCTGACCAATATAATAGCGCAGCTGGTCTGGTCGAACTTTCAGCTCCAGCGTGTCTTCCATTTCCTGCGCCTCTGCTGACACCATCCGTTCTTCCACGCAAACCCTCCTCCCTACGCTATACCTTTAACAGCAGCTGCAATGCTTTTTTTGACATAAGCATCGGTTTGTAAATTTTCCTTTAAAAGGAGCGGACGTATTTTTTTTCAGCTCCCGTTCCATATAGCCGAGTGCTCGTAGTGCTTCGAAGGCATCCTCTAGCGGTTCATTGTCAACTGGACTCTGATCGGCAGCATGATTTTCGACTTCTCCAACAGTTGCTTGAAATGCTGGCGCTACATCAGCCAGCTTCCCTTTTAAATCAAGTATTATTTGCCTTGCTGTCTTTTTTTCCAACCCCAGGAAATTTGACTAAAAAGGCTTCGTCCTCATTTTCAATCGCAGCAACGACATGTTCCGGCATACCTGCTGCCAAAATGGCAAGCGCGCCTTTTGGACCAATACCAGAAACATTTAACAGCTTTTCAAACAAAGCCCGCTCTGCCTTCGATTGGAAACCGTATAAACGAATTAAATCCTCGCGGACATAATGATACGTATGAATTTTGACCGGTTGATTCCACTGATTTTGAAATGTGAACGGATTCGGACAAAACAGCTGGTATCCGAGACCGTTACAATCGACGATTACATATTGGGTTTCAATCCCAACTAACGTTCCATTGACATACTCAATCACAGACGACCTCTCCTTAGGCGAACATTCATTTCTATTTTAGCATATCACGAAAGGAGAGTCATCGGTTACCTTGACGCACAATAAAAGGTATGAGAAATCACTCTCACACCTTTACTATCTATATTTCTTCGACCTGGTATTGGCTGAATGCCGCTAAGATCTCTTCATAATTCTCTTTATTCTTAACAGGTATACCTTTCACTAGCTCAATATGTTCCCTGCTTTTCAGCTTTTTCGTATCTATTGAAAAAAAAGACTGAATGATCTGTTCATTATCAGGCTCCCCTTGATAAATTTGAAGAAAGCCATCATCAGAAATCCCAAAATAGCCTTCGATTTTTAATATCGGAGAAATATCATTAATCTCCTGCTGAAATATTAGCGCTTTTTCTGATTGCTCCACTAAAGTCCAATCCTCATAAAAAGCCCAAAAATCCTCCATAGACCAAATCGTTTCGCTGAGCTTTTCTTCTCCTACTTCACCGTCTAAGTAAACTCGCTTTAACAGGACATCAACTGTTTTTGGCCCCAGGACATGGAAAGATTCTGCGCCCGCTTTTTCTTCTCCTGAGACAAGTTCGCCGCTCGGTAAAACCAATACTGAAATACCAATTCCAATTGCTGCCGAACAAAGCGCCAGTCTGAGAAGGGATTGCTCCTTACCTTTGACAAGCTGCTGCAGCATTTTCATTTTCATTCACCACCGTTTGGTTATTGAAAACCTTTTAGGTTAGCTCTTTTTTTCGTTAAAACTATACTTCAGCTTGCCCATAATTGGCTTTATTCATTCGTTTATTTAGCAGTGATTTTGAATCTTGCCCTTTTAACAAAGTAGAGGAGGTCAGCTCTTCCCTGCTTTAGCTTTCTCAAAACGAAAATATTCCCTTGTTTTCACTGCCGCTTTACGGTAATATAATAAGGCTAAATGGAGGGGATTACCATCGAAGTCATGCAGGCAAGAGCACTGATTGCAAAGCAAATGCCCGCCTTAATGCTCGACAAGATTACACCTATTCCTGAAGGTGGGGATACGTTTACTTTCTCTGTCAACGATTCGCTGATTATTAAATTTCCAGTATCAGCCTTAGCAGCAGAACGCTTAATAAACGAGAAAGCTTTTCTTGAAGCGAGCGAAGGCAAGCTTGGAAGCTATGTATCGAAAATCATTTTCCAAGGCTGTCCTTGTAGAGAATTCCCTTTTCCCTTTACAGTTCAACAAATGCTGGAAGGAGTTTCAGGAGAAAAAAAATAAGCCTCGGGAGCCACAATATAAAGAAATTGCAGTCCCTTTGGCTGATTTGCTATCGGCCTTGCACGCAATGAACATAAAAGAGCTTCCCTTTTTATCACCGCCGACTCTTTCAATCATCGAGCCGGAGGAGCAGTTGAAGAAGCTGTCTCCTTATCGACATATATTGCAGTCACAATTTCACGATTCAGTAGCATGGCCCTACTTAAACGGGTCAGCTTCTCTTCCACCCCCCTCATCCCTTGCCCCCGTCTTAAGTCACGGCGATTTGAAGGGAGAGCATATATTATTGAAAAGCGACAGTTCTGTAGTAAATGGGATCGTCGATTGGGCTGATATTTGCCTCGCTGATCCGACCGTAGATTTTATCGGCTCATCATTTGGCTTGGTCCTCGGTTTGGCAAACAAATATTAGCCAATTATAAGCATCCAGTCGATGCGGATTTTATGGATCGGGTAATTTTCTATGCACGCTGCCAAACGTTACTTCGATTAGGCGAGAGCTTAGCCGGTGAATCAAGCGCTCCACGAGGCTTTTGTATAGCCAACTACAGGCAGCCTTTTCCTCTTGAAGCGTTCGATTTATCACTTCTGCTTTATTTAAGATAACGGTTTAAAAGTACCACTGAACCCGTTTTTTTGCAGGCAGAAGCTATACTTTTACGAGTGAGGCGGGACCTTACCTTATTAATGATCGGTTAACACAGCTTTCATATCCCATGAGGTTCCAGTTATTCCTACCTTTTCAAAGCCGAACTTTTCATAAAGCTTCAAGGCTGGGTTTTGCGGATCACAGCTCAGTGACAGGCTGGAATACCCAGATTGCACTCCGATATCCATTAGCGCTTGCAATAGCTTTGTCCCTACGCCTTGACCGCGATACTCAGGCTTAATGGCAAACCCGGCAATGACAGGCGTATACTCGTTAATATATCCATACGTTTTATTCCGTTCATTAAATCGCCGCATCCAAATTGCTCCCATCTTTTCACCGCCTTCAGTAACGGCAATAAAGGCAACGTCCCCTTTCCTGCCCCAGCCCTTTAATTCACCTGCGAGCATTTCGTCGTTGAGAATATCCTCCGTTGTCAGGCGCAAATGCTCCTCGGTCACGAAAACGGACAGTGCAAGCATTTCCCACATAAATTCGAGCTCTTCCGATTGTGCTTTCTGAATTGTATAGTGTATGGCCATTCTCCTCCGTCCATATGTTGTTAAAGTACTTTTTCGAGTAATTCATCGTCTATTTCAAAATTATGGTAAACCGTTTGGACATCATCGTTATCTTCTAGCATCTCGATAAGGTTTATCATTTGAACGGCATCCGCTCGACAAGCTGTGATTTTGTGTTGGCAATCATCGTTAATTCAGCGGTTTCAAAGTTGTATCCTTCTTGTTCAAGGGCTTCCTTTACCTTTTCCAAGTCATTTGGAGCCGTTACAATTTCAAAGGCTTCGTCACCAGCCTCCATCTCTTCGGCACCCGCTTCTATTGCGGCTAAAAGCATTTCATCCTCCGAAAATTCCTGATCGAGCCGGTTTGCAATTAATATGCCTTTACGTTCAAACATAAAGGCAACACACCCTTTTTCCCCTAAATTCCCCCCGTTTTTATTGAAGGCTAGCCTCACTTCTGCCGCCGAGCGATTTTTGTTGTCTGTCAGTACGTCAACCATCACCGCAACTCCACCAGGTCCATAGCCTTCATAAGTCAATTCTTCATAGGTAACGCCATCCAAATTGCCGCTTGCTTTTTTTTATCGTCCGTTCAATATTGTCATTGGGCATATTTGCTGCTTTTGCCTTATTAATCGCAAGACGCAAGCGGACATTGACCGCAGGATCCTCCCCGCCACTTCTTGTCGCGGCAAAAATTTCCTTCGAAAGCTTCGTAAAGATTTTTGCCCTTTGTGCGTCCTGTCTTCCTTTTCGGTGTTGGATATTTTTCCATTTTGAATGCCCAGCCATAGTTATTCCCCTTCCCACTGTACTTAATTTTACTATAGCATTGATTCATTTTTCGCCTCAAGAAAACATTCATTTTTTATGTAAAAAGACAGGGGATATCCCCTGCCAATAAAAAAACTATCGTGAACGCTCAAAAGGACGTTGGATTGCTTGACCGATATCTTCAAGCATATCAGTAAATGTATCTTGGACTTCGCCAAAAGCTGTGCCGGTACGCAAATCGTCATCAATTGTCCGTACGCGATCAACGATATCTGAATCAGTGACAACATGAACGTTTTTTTCGTCGGCCACTTCTTTTACTTGTCGTTCAACATTCGCTTGAACTTGATCAAGTCACGCTCAGCTTCAACTCCAACGACTACATCGTTATCATTCACAATAACACGAACATCGTCAACACCTTCAACGTTTTTCACGCGTTTAGCAATTTGCTTAGCGGTACGACTATCGTAGTCTTCATGATAACGTTCGGCTTCCTGATGCTTGATACGGTTATCTCGATTTTGGGAATCAAAATTCCGTGTCGCCTTGCGCTTCACTCCATTGGCTCCTTGACGATAATTCCGGTTAAATTCCATGGCACCGTAACGATCATTGTCTCGATATCCATCATGCATCCGGCCGCGCAGGATCCCGTTTCCATCAACCATACCAGGACGATCGTTCCCTGTAACTCCGAAACGTCCCATCCAAGGCCTATTCTGATTGGCACGATAGCCATTGTTACGACCATCATCATTCCAACCATTTAATGCATTGGAGCGGTTCCCATTATAATTATTCGCACGCGTTCCATACCCATCAGGTGTCATCATGTCAGTGACTGGTCCTTGCCCGCGGTAACCTCGATTGTTATAATTACCGTCAAAATTACGCGTTTCATAAGCGTTGTTTCGGTAATTACCTGTTGCATTATCTTGCATACAGCCTGCGAGTCCACCGAAAAGCAAGGTTGCAGTAGCTACTGTCATCACGATTTTTTTCATTTTATAAGCCTCCTTTCACTCATTATGGTGCTCAACGAAGACATCTTTACACTGGTTGTTACTGGAGGCATTGAAGAGATTTGGATGCAGCCTTAACAACTGAAGACAAAAAAAAGCTTCCACCAATTAACAATTGATGGAAGTAAGAAAGCTATTATCATTCTTCGTCATTATCCTCTTCTCGGTACTGATTAAACTGGTCGAGCGACTCCTGTTCTTCCATTGGTACCATTTCGCCATTTTGGCCATAATAAATAGGGTACGGCGGTCCGCACGTTTTGCAATCATTTCCATGTGGGTAGCTTGCTGCTGCGGGATCAACGGTCGGTACCCCATATCGTTTGACCATGGAGACATCGACTGATTCGGCATTGGCATCATT
>BAXO01000061.1 GCA_001310555.1 Bacillus sp. JCM 19058 | reverse complement strand
CCGGGGCCTTTCCTCCCGCAGGAGTCGACCACCTGCCGTTCCAATCTTTACAATGGCCATTTAAAATAGCGAACCATTCTGTGTATGTCGGCTAATGATCTTCGCATTTATTCTGAAATAGGCATTTATGAAATTGACTCTATTGATAAAGTAAAAAGCGTAATTGTTGACGACAAGGTTTAATTAGCGATACAATTGGCTCTATAAAGTAAATATGAATACTCAGCTTATCGGATATAGTATTATCGATAAGGTCCTTCGGGGTAGGGTGCAATTCCCAACCGGCGGTGTTGAAGCGAGTCAAGTCGCTTCTCAGTCCGTGACCCGTTTCGGCTCCTTTGGAGCCAAGCGGTGGATCTGGTGTAACTCCAGAGCCGACAGTGAAAGTCTGGATGGGAGAAGGAAAGAGTGCAAGCTGAAAAAAAAGCGCCAATTTTTTTAACGCAGTTATCGATGAAAGCTTTCTGTCTGAATGGAAGGAGCGAGACTCATGCTCGTACTTTCTAAAGGGTAGAAAGGCTTGTTTGAAAAAAATTGGAAAGCAGCAGTGGGAGAGATCTGCCTTTTTTTTCAGTATGAAATAACCGTTTGCCTAAAAATCGAACGATTGTTTGCTAAACTCTTTTTTTAAGCCTACCCCGAATGTTCATGCATTCGGGTTTTTTTGATCGGCAGACCAATATGGAGCGTGGGGTAAAATGAACGATTACGACTATATGAGGCTGGCGCTAGAGCTAGCAGAAGGCACGAGAGGACAAACGTCCCCGAATCCAATGGTTGGAGCGGTTGTTGTAAAAAAATGGAACCATTGTCGGTGTTGGTGCTCATTTAAAAGCAGGTGAAGGCCATGCAGAGGTTGCGGCGCTAACGATGGCAGGCGCTCGTGCGAAGGGTGCGACGATTTATGTAACTTTGGAGCCGTGCAGTCATTATGGCAGAACGCCGCCTTGTGCTGATTTAATCGTTGAATCCGGAGTAGAGCGAGCCGTCATCGCCGTCGTCGATCCGAACCCTGAAGTAGCCGGAAGAGGGCTGCAAAAGCTTCAGCAAGCTGGGATCGAAGTGATTACAGGGCTATGCGAGCGTGAGGCGAGCGAATTAAATGAGATCTTCTTTCATTATGTTCAGTCGAAACGACCGTATGTCACTTTGAAATCGGCGACAACATTGGATGGGAAGACGGCAACTGTCACCGGAAAAAGTCAGTGGATAACCGGAAAAGAAGCGCGAGAGGATGTCCACCGTTATCGTCATGAGCACGATGCGATTCTCGTCGGCGTTCAAACGGTCATTAGTGACGATCCCTCCTTAACGACAAGGTTGCCACAAGGCGGCAAAAACCCGATTCGGATCGTTCTAGATCGAAGGCTAAGAATTCCGGAAACGGCCAAAATGCTAAACGACGAGGAAGCTCCCACCTGGATCGTAACGGAAGCAACCGCTAGTTTGGAAAAACAGCGTCTGCTGGAACAAAAGGGTGCGTCGGTCATTCGTCTGCCTGCTGTTTCGATTACAGAGGTTTTGAAAAATTTAGGAGAAAGAAACATCACTTCCTTGTTTGTCGAAGGCGGTGCCGAGGTTCATGGAAGCTTTATTAATGAAAAAGCGGTCCAGCAAGTCGTTGCTTATATTGCTCCGAAGCTATTTGCTGGACGGACGGCTCCGACGTTTGCCGGGGGGGACGGATTTTCCGAGGTGAATGAAGCGTTACAGCTTGAGCTAAAGCTGGTGGAGCAAATCGGCGAGGATATTAAAATCGTCGCAAAATCGAAGGAGGCCTAGCGATGTTTACAGGGATTATTGAGGAAATTGGTACGATTGCTGAAGTGGAACAAACGGGTGAAGCGATTGTTATGAAAATTAATGCGTCTACTATTTTGGAGGACGTTCGCACCGGCGATAGCATATCTGTCAATGGCGTTTGCTTAACGGTGACTTCCTTTACAAACAGTCAGTTTGTTGTTGACCTCATGACCGGAACGGTGAAGGCGACCAGCTTAAAAGACCTTAATCGCGGTGTAGGAGTAAACCTGGAGCGAGCCATGGGTGCCAAAGGGCGCTTCGGCGGTCATATTGTTTCAGGGCATGTTGACGGCGTAGGAACGATCGTTGAGAAAAAGCCCGAGCTTAATGCTGTTTATTATCGAATAGCACTTACGCCTGAGCTGCGAAAATATATGATTGAAAAAGGCTCTGTAGCCGTTGACGGTACTAGCCTGACCGTCTTTTCTGTCAACGATGATTCGATCGGGCTGTCGATTATTCCCCATACGCTGGAGCAGACGATTATCGGTGTGAAAGGTGTCGGGACATCGTGAATATTGAGTGTGACCTTGTTGGAAAATATATTGAACAGTTTGTTTTGCAACGAAAAACAAACGTAAATCAGCCCTCCTCTTTGTCTGAGGAATTTCTCACTGAACAAGGGTTCTAGAAAGCAGTTTTCACAGAAGATTAGTTAGAATAAGAGGGTGGAAGGTGAACAGGATGGGACACGAGTATTTTGATTCGATAGAAGAAGCAATCGAAGTATTGACCCAAGGCGGCGTCATCATTGTTTGCGATGATGAGGGGCGAGAAAATGAAGGAGACTTTGTCGCGATTGCCGAAAAGACGACGCCAGAAGTCATTAATTTTATGGTCACTCACGGACGCGGCCTCGTTTGTACTCCGATTACAGAAGAACTGGCTGAGCAGCTCCATTTGATGCCCATGGTTGACCATAATACGGATTCGCATGGAACAGCGTTACTGTCAGCGTCGATCACCGCTTAACGACGACAGGCATTTCAGCTCATGAACGAGCGCTAACAATAAAGGAGCTTATTAACACAGGCGCAAAAAGCGGCGATTTTAAACGGCCTGGTCATATCTTCCCGTTAGTCGCGAAAAACGGAGGTGTATTACGGCGAGCAGGACATACGGAAGCGGCGGTAGATTTAGCAAGACTTACTGGTGCGAAGCCGGCGGGTGTTATTTGCGAAATAATGAATAACGATGGTACGATGGCACGCGTCCCCGATTTGCGGAAGCTGGCCGATGAGCATCAGTTAAAAATGATTACGATAAAGGATTTAATAAAATACCGTCATCGTAAAGATAAATTAATTCAGCGTGAAGTAGAGATTCATTTGCCGACCGATTTTGGTGATTTTCGTGCGATTGGCTTCTCCAATATACTTGATGGTAAAGAAAATATTGCGCTCGTCAAAGGAGAGATCGACGAGAATGAACCGACAATGGTTCGGGTCCATTCCGAATGCCTGACAGGTGACGTGTTTGGCTCGCATCGCTGCGATTGTGGTCCGCAGCTTCATGCTGCCCTAACGCAAATAGAAGCAGAAGGCAAAGGTGTATTGCTTTATGTACGCCAAGAGGGCCGGGGGATCGGATTGCTGAATAAGCTAAAGGCCTATAAATTACAGGAGGAGGGCTATGATACCGTTGAGGCAAATGAAAAGCTCGGCTTCCCTGCTGATTTAAGGGATTACGGGATCGGGGCTCAAATTTTGCGAGACCTTGGTGTGAGGCAAATGCGGCTGCTGACAAACAATCCAAGAAAAATTGCTGGCTTGAGCGGCTATGATCTAGAAGTCGTTGAGCGCATTCCGCTCCAGCTGCCGCATAATAAGGATAATGAGCGTTACCTTCGAACGAAATCGGAGAAGCTCGGCCATATGCTTCATTTTTAAAAGCAATAAAGAGGATGAGAGGATGTTTTAAAATGGGAAACGTATTTGAAGGAAGTTTAGTAGGGACAGGATTGAAGGTCGGAATCGTCGTCGGCCGCTTTAATGAGCTGATTACGAGCAAGCTTTTAGGAGGTGCGGAAGACGGCTTGAAGCGGCACGGGGTCTCTGAAGATGATATTGATATTGCGTGGGTACCGGGAGCTTTTGAAATCCCATTTGCTGCGAAGAAAATGATTGATAGTGGGAAATACGATGCGGTGATTACCCTTGGGACTGTCATACGCGGCTCTACCCCTCACTTTGATTATGTATGCAGTGAGGTAGCAAAGGGCGTCGGTTCGCTCTCGCTATCCTCAGGCAAGCCGGTCATTTTCGGGGTGTTGACAACGAATACGATCGAACAGGCGATCGAACGAGCTGGAACAAAGGCTGGCAACAAAGGTTGGGACGCAGCGACGGCAGCGATCGAAATGGCTAATTTGAGCCGGGCTTTTCAATAAATAGAAAACGAAAGAGGGAGCTGCTCGTACGACTACTTGATCCGAGCAGCTCCTTTCGTCTGAATACAAAAATCGTCACTCGTTATTTATCGCGTAAATGAGAGAAAGACTCCCGCCTCTAGCACAACGAAGGTGGGAGCCTTTCTGTATGAGTCGACTCTTGCCAAGCCCCGATCTACTCGCTTGCTGAAAAGCGAGTTTACTTGTGAGTCACCGTCTGCGGCTGTGTGCTTTGCCGGATGATCAATTCTGGCTGGAGGACGACTGTTTTGTTTTCTTGGAGCGTCTCCTTGTTTATCATTCGGACTAGCCATTCGGCCGCTTGCTTGCCGATGTCATACGTTTGAAATTTCACCGATGTCAACTTGACAGGGAGACGCTCGGCAACGTGTGTGTTGTCATAGCCGACGATGCCGATATCTTCGCCGACCTGTAATCCGGCTTCGGTAACGGCATCATAGGCTCCTTTGGCAATGGCATCGTTAAAGCAAAATAGCGCATCAGGCGCTGGGTCAAGGGAAAGCAGCTGTTTGGCACTCTTATACCCTTGCAAGTCTCCGTTAAACGAGGATTCAAAAATGACGTAATCGCTTTGCTGTTCCATATTTGCTTCCGTTAATGCGCTAATATACCCTTGATAACGATCATTGGAAGTGGAGTATAACGGCCTTGATATATAGGCGATTCGTTGCCGACCGGTTGCAATAAGGTGTTTCACCGACAGATACGCTCCGTAAAAATTATTTGAAATCACCCTTGGTGCGGAAACTCCATCGATTCCTCGATTGCAAAATACCATAGGAATGCTGGCTTCCTCCAGTTTTTGAAAGGAATTCATATTGGTTTTACCGATGATGGCTGGTACGATAATGACTCCTTTGACGTCGGAGTGAATTAATTTTTGAATGTACGCCGACTCTTTGTCGACCTTATTATCGGTATTGCAAAGAACGACATTCATTCCGTGTTCGTTTGCTACATCCTCCACTCCGCGTAATATCCCGGGGTAAGTATCGTGCATAATGTTCGGAATGACTAATCCAAATATCGGATTCGATAAATGAGCGCTGCTTTTTCCGCTGACCTCCGCTACATAAGTACCGCTTCCGTCGCGGGCATACAAGTATTTTTCTCCGATTAGTTCAGATATGGCACGTTCAATCGTAGTCCGTGCCGCCTTATACTTATCAGCAAGGGCGGTTCGTGAAGGTAAGCGAGTATGAGGAGGTAGCTGCCGAATATCATGAATAATTAATTCCTTAATCTGAATGTAGCGTAATGGTTTTTCGCTCACAGACTGTACACCATCCTTAACGTGTAGAATTAACCTGTCATACTGATTTTAACTATTTCTGCTCGGATTATCAAGCGCTCTCTGTTTCATTCAAGGGGATGATGAGTAAGGGAGAAAGGGTTAAGTGGAAACATAGAGCTTATGAATAAAATCTGTATTAAAAAAATATAATCTGTATTACAAATTAAATATTGACAATGATGATTTCGCGATTATAATAAAATTTAAATAATGATTGGGGAGGAACAAATCAAAAGCGGATGAGCTTAATGCTGAAAGAAAAAAACGCTGAGGAGGTTATTGAAATGGATATTCAGCACTTAAAAGGCATATTTCCAGCATTGCTGACACCTTTGCGGGAGGACGATTCCATCGATTACGAATCGTTGCATCGTCACGTAAAGTACTTAAGCAGGCAAGGGGTTCACGGATTTTATGTTGGAGGAAGTACAGGAGAAGGGATGATTATGTCCTCCTCAGAACGCCAGCAAGTGTTGGAGCATGTCATCCAAGTCAGTGAGGATAAATCAATTATTGCCCATGTAGGCTCGGTCAGCACGGATGAAGCAGTTCGATTAGCAACTCATGCAGAACAGGTCGGTGCAGACGCAATTTCGGCAATCGTCCCTTATTACTATTCGTTAACCGAGGAACAGATTATGGATCATTATCTAACCTTAATGAAAGAAACGCACCTGCCGCTCATAATTTATCATTTTCCGCAAGCAACAGGGGTTTCGCTGTCAATCGACTTTTATAAAAAAAATGACGGAACATAAGCAATGTATTGGCTTGAAATTCACATCCCACAACATGTTCGAGTTACAGCAAATTAAGGAGGTCGGTGGTGAAGATTTTATCATCTATAACGGTCACGATGAAGTACTCGCTGGTGGTCTGTTAATGGGAGCCGATGGGGCGATTGGCAGTACATTCAATATGATGCCTAAAGCGTTTATCGAGCTGTATCATCGTGCACAGCAAGGCGAATGGGATAAAGTAATGAATGTGCAAACGGTGATTAACCGTGTCATCCATCAACTATTAAACTATGACGTGATTGCTTTTGAAAAGTACATTTGTTTTTTACAAGGGTTAATCCAAACGCCGAAAACGCGAATGCCGCTGCAACAATTGGCGGAAGAAGACGCAGAGCGGATTCATTCGATTTACCGGCAAACGGAGCTGCTTCATCGGATTCACGATAACAGTCTTCATAAATGAAGCGAGGCGGTTGTGCGTGCTTATTCCTCAAGGCGGAAAGTAGTAGCGAGCTAGCCATTAATTGTAAGATTTAAGACTTTTATCTCTAAACGGAGCAAAGGAGAGATGTTGTCGATCAACTAGGGCCTAGTCCGAATACCGAACGTTAGAGGCAAATTCACTAGAGGGCGGTCAATTGTAAAACCATTTTGAATGGGGGGACCTGCATTGCTTGCAAAAGGAAACATGAGTAAGTTGGCGATCTTCGGTTTTTTCTTCTTTTGTTTCGTAGCTTGTTCGAATGACGATACAGGAGCGGTAAGGTCGGGCGATAGTAATGAAGAAGATCGTGACAAGGGTGATTTGGAGGATGAGTCGACAATAGAGGAGCCGGAAGCGGTAGAGCTGACATGGTGGCAGCCTGGCTATTCAGAGGAACGATTTTGGAATGAATTGGACATTTTGTCGAAGAGGAGTTTCCGCATATTACGATGAATTTAGTCAATGACAGTGAGATTGAGGAGCTGCTTTTGGCAAATGTGCCGATCGATATTTATAAAGTAGGAATACGGCAGGCACATAGCCATATTTTGGAATACGAATTAGAGTACGATTTGTTAGAACTAATCGAGCGCTATAACTTTGATTTGAGTTTAATAGATACAGCAGTGCTTGAAGGATTACGAAAAGTAGGCGGAGGAAATTTGTATGCGCTTCCATCATTAGTTAACAATGTTCGCCTGTACTATAACCCGGATATATTCGATCGATTCGGCGAGGAGTACCCGCTCGGGGAAATGACATGGGAAGAACTCATTCAGTTGGCGAGTCGCTTGACCCTGGAAGAAGACGGAAAGCAATTCAGAGGGTTGATTGTCGATTATGGCTTTTACTTCCGACACAATCAGCTTTCGGCACCGTTTGTCGATTCCAAAACCGATGAGGTCCAGTTTATGAACGATGAGTGGCAACAAATTGTCGACAACTTAGCAACGATCTATCAGCTGCCCGGGTATGAGGATATTGTCGGGGAAAGCCCAGCCTATCAATACAATGAACTGTGGCGGGGCGAGCAAACGGTAGCAATGGCAATCGCTCCGTTTCTCATCAGTCACGAGTGGCTCGAATGGGGAATTTCATACGATATCGGAGTCATGCCGACGTTTGAGAAACGTCCAGGAGTCGGCAGTCAACCGATTCCCGACTTTAACGGTGTCGCTAGTATTAGTCAACATAAGGACGAAGCCTTTCAAGTACTCGCCTATCTCCACTCGCCACAATTTCAAAATCAGTGGGCGAGGAACGGAGTCGGGGTGGCGCTAGCGATCCGCAAGTGCGAGAAGCGTTCGGTCAAGATGCGCCTCCGTTCGAAGGGAAGAATGTCGACAATTTTTACCCAGATGAATACGCACCTATGCACGAGCTGACGCGCTATGATGATTTTGCTGTCGACGCTTTGCATGAACAGCTAGAATCGCTGTTTAGCGGTGAAGTGGATACGAATACCGCACTGAGAAGGGCAACGGAAACGGCAAATCAAGCGATTCAAAATGATAAAAGCATCGACTAAAAATAGGGTGACAAGCGATTCAAAATGGGCAGCGACTTAGGAATAGGAAGAAAATTAAAGGCTGGCGATGATACCGGGCGATACTTATACGTTGCGGTGAACCACTTTCGCAAATAGAAGGGGTTCCGCTTATCAAAAACAATATGTTGAATTTTAAACCGAAGGGGGAAGCCTAGTGGCGATTCAAACATTCACGATTAGTCGAGACGATCGCATTTACGAAGCGTGGCCTGACGTAGTATTAACAAAAAAAGGGAAGTTAATCTGTGTGTTCTCAGAATGTGCGCATCATAAGGATCGCTCCTACACTCGATTAGTGCTCAGCGAGAGCACGGATAGGGGGAGAACATGGAGCGATAAAAGGCCATTAACCGCAGGGACGAACGGAATGCCTTATTGGAATTGCGCGCGCATTAGCCGCTTGCAGGACGGCCGTCTCGTCATCGTGGCTGATAAAATTGCAGGTAAAGGAGAAACGAATGCGAGAAACTACTTATGGTTTGGAGATGAGGACGGTCAATCATGGGAAGGACCGATAGAAACAGCGGCGACCGGAATCGTTCCCGATAAGCTGTGCGAGTTAAAAAAAATGGGCGCTGGCTGCTATCTGCTCATCAACGAAATCAGGACGGTTACTTAGCACAATTTTTATGGTATTCCGATAACGAGGGGGATGACTGGACTGGTCCGATTACTGTCGCTAGTAAGGAAGGCTCCATCTGTGTGAAGTGTCAATTTTACCTATTTCCGATGGAACGCTTGTTGCCTTGTTACGAGAGAACTCGGGCGAGGGTTGGGATTGCTATAAGGCGATATCCGATGATAATGGTGAGAGCTGGCATGGGATTTATCGGGCTCCTTTGCGGGGTGCCACCGCCCCGTCAGCGGCTTATTGAACAGCGGAAAGGTGATGGTCACATATCGTTTCATGCAAGGTGGTAAGGGGTGGCTCGGTGCATGGACACAAAACTTCTTTGCGGCGCTGACCGATGTTGAATCCGCGAAGGCGAAGAAACGAAAGCAACAATGGGCCCGCATTATGCCGGTGGATTATGATCGAAGCTCTGTGTCCGATTTAGGTTATTCGGGCTGGGTGCAATTCGACGATGGCGAAATCTACATTGTCAATTATATCGTTGACGATGCTCCGAACGGTCAAATTAGAGGGTATAGTTTGCGGGAGGATGACTTTCTAATCGAAACGCCGCCGGTTTCGACATAAAATAAGTGGGGTAAGGCGCAGAAGCTTGGTGTGCCGGATAAGAAGGGCGATCGAGCGCCATTTGGTCAAAAGCTAAACGAAAAGGAGTGGGGTTTTCCCACTCCTAATAACTGATCGAATAACGTAACTTCTTTTGCCGCAGTCGCTCCTTAATAACGGCGCTGCGATCGCGCAACGTGTGCTTATGAATCAAAAAGCGGCGCGTGTTGGCGTGCTTATTCCCCCATTCGAGATCGAGGCTTTTACACCGAGTTTGGCAAATAAGCAGCAAATGAGGATCGGCGATTGGAAGGTTCAAATCCTCATAAGGGATTCGGCGCTTCGATAATTGCTCAATTCGTGAAGTGATGAGTACTTGCAAAGCCGAGCCATCAAGCCCAAGCTCCCCCCACTTCGATTGATTGACTTCTATTAGCCGTAAGGATCTAGCGAGCATCCGTTTTGCCCCTTCAGTATTTCCACGCCTTTGATGGTACAAGCCAACGGCAAGTTGAATCAAGGCAACCCAATGAGAATCTTTTTTTTCCGGCCTGATCTTTTTTCCAATATTCCTCAAGGACTTCATGACATTCAAAGTAATCGCGATGGCCATGAAAGTAAACTAAATAGTCTAGGTAAGCGTTTGGATACATCATTTCCTCTCCTATTTGTTTGCACTTATCTATTTTATGCTAGCGTATCATATTTTTACTTTAAATACTAGCGATCGTGGATTGGGGAGGCGCTTATTTTGCTGAGCGGTGGGAGAAGGACAATATTTTCATTTCCGCTTTTTTTCGGAATATGATATAATCAGCTAATGCATACATGTGAAGCTAGGTGGTTGAATGAACCCTTACAGTATAAAGCTTGATACATTTGAAGGACCGCTTGATTTGCTCCTGCACCTCGTCAATCAAGCGGAGGTTGATCTTTATAATATACCGGTTGCCCAAATTACGGATCAATATATGGCCTATATCCGGACGATGCAGGAGCTAGAATTAGATTTGGCAAGTGAATACTTAGTTATGGCGGCAACGCTTTTAGTGATAAAAAGCAAAATGCTTCTCCCAAAGCAGGAGGAGCTTTTTGATGAGGACCCCATATCTGAAGAGGAAGAGGATCCGCGAGACGAGTTAATGTATCGGCTCATTGAATATCGAAAATATAAAGAAGCGGCAAATGAAATGAAGGAGCGCGAGGCAGAGAGAGGGTTAGTCCATACGAGAGCTCCTGTCAATCTGGAGCCTTACATGAACGATGACGAGCGACGTGATATCGCGATCCATGGCGTGTCACTATTCGATATGCTTGCTGCCTATCAAAAGCTGTTTAAGCGTAAGGCCTTAAAGGCACCAAGGAATACTACGATCAAAAGTCAGGAGTATTCGATTGAGGATCGGATGGTGGAAGTCATTGAGCAGCTTAGGCGCGGTCGGGGAAAGCAGCAATTCGAGCAATTATTTCCTTATCGGGAACGAGGACATATCGTCGTTACCTTCCTCGCAATTTTAGAGCTGATGAAAACGAATTCGATCCGCTGTGAGCAGCAGGGGAATTTCGAAGGTATAACGATTTATAATCTGGAAGAGGAGGGGAGCAATGAACCTGAATGAGACGACGTCGATTATCGAAGGTCTGCTCTTTGTCACCGGCGATGAAGGCCTGAGCCGGGCGCAGCTCGCTGAAATTATTGAAGTAGGCGAAGAGAGGATTGACGAAGCGTTAAATCATTTACAAGCAGAATACGCTCAAGAAGGAAGAGGCTTGCAGCTCGTTGAAATGGCTGGAGCCTATCGTTTAACGAGTCGGGCAAAGCATGTTCATTACATAAAGAAACTGGCAGCTTCTCCGATTCATTCCGGCCTCTCACAGGCTGCACTTGAAACGCTAGCGATCGTCGCTTACCAGCAGCCGATTACACGAGTGGAAATTGATGAAATCCGTGGAGTCAAATCTGAAAAGGCGCTGCAATCGCTTAGCTCCAAGCTATTGATAAAGGAAGTCGGACGAGCCTCTGGAAGCGGGCGGGCTATATTATATGGGACGACCAATCAATTTCTCGACCATTTTGGCTTAAAAGATTTGGAGGAGCTACCGCCCTTGCCTGAGGAGATCGATGAAGATTCAGTTGAGCAGGAAACGGATTTGTTTTTTTCAGAAACTGGAGGAAGCTGAATTAGGAACGAAATAATTTTACGTTAGATGGGCATTGATTTGTCCATTTTTTTTATATAGCAGTAAAATAGACATTCGCACAATTTCTCCTTTTTTTCATAGCATAAATGGATTGAAAAGGAGGCATTGTTAATGGACGGACGTTTAACCTCTCTTGAAGGCTGGGTGCGGGGAGTCAAACAAGCATGGGAAGAGCATCGCATAACTATCGAAGATCACGCTAGCGAGGAAGCTGAGCTATTTGAATTAAAGCTTACGAATTTGTTGAACCAGC
Source organism: Bacillus sp. JCM 19058 (assembly GCA_001310555.1). The sequence continues at coordinate 21,005 of BAXO01000061.1, read as the reverse complement.
TTGAGCAGCCTGTGCGTTCAGAGGAAAGAATGTATGAGCTTGCCTATGACGTCTATGAGTCATGGGAGGCAATGACGGAAATACAGGAGAAGGAAGGTTTGCCAAGACAGCAGCCGGGGGCTGTGCCAATCGGCGGTCATCGATTGCCACCTCTTCCTTATGCGTATAATGCGTTAGAGCCTTATATCTCTGAAGAAATTATGCGCCTGCATCACGATAAGCATCATAAAGCCTATGTTAATGATTTGAACAAAGCTGAAAAAAAAGATGCAAGAAGCGCGAAATTCGAACAAGTATGAACTCATTAAGCATTGGGAGCGTGAGGCTGCCTTTAATGGAGCAGGGCATTATTTGCATACGATTTTTTGGGAGATTATGAGTCCGAAAGGAGGAGGACAGCCGAAAGGAGAGCTCGCCGCACAAATCGATCATGATTTTGGCAGCTTCAAAAAGATGAAGGCTCATTTCTCAAACGCAGCGGAAAAAGTAGAGGGCGGCGGATGGGCGCTACTCGTTTGGGCGCCACGATCGCATCGCCTCGAAATTTTACAAGCAGAAAAACATCAAAACCTTTCTCAGCAGGATATAGTCCCCTTGCTCGTCCTTGACGTTTGGGAGCACGCTTATTATCTCCAATATAAAAACGAACGCAAGCCTTACATTGAGAACTGGTGGAAGATCGTCAATTGGCCAGCGGTCGAAAGACGATTCCAGGCTGCAAAAAGGTTAAAATGGCAGCCGTTTTAATGTGTTCCTTTTTAGGGGAGAGAGGGCCAGAGGGTGCGATGACGCTCTCTGGTTCGCTGAAAAGGGTTAAAGCAGTTAATAGGTATTGGGCTTTTTGAAGCGTTTGGCGGTAGCACGATTCATAGGCAAGGGTTACGGCAAACCTTCCGGATACTAAAAGGAGCCTGTCCAAAACAGGACAAGCTCATAGATAGTTAAAGAATCGGAGAGAGTAGGCGCGATATCGATTCTTTGAAACGAATCCAGTTCGAGCGCTGTTCATAAAGCTCTGGCGTTAATTGAAACGATACGGTCATGTCCTTTTCAAACGCTTGCGCTAGCTGTTCCGAGGTTTCGTTATGATAGAGGAAGGCATTGACCTCGAAGTTCAATTTAAAGCTCCTCATATCGATGTTCGCCGTACCGACTGAGCTGATTTTTCGATCAATGACTAACGTTTTAGCATGAATAAAGCCTTCATCGTAAACATAAACGCTGGCATTCGTTTTCAGTAGCTCGCCAATATATGAATAAGTCGCCCAGTATACGAAAGGATGATCAGGCTTATTTGGAATCATGACACGGACGTCGATCCCGGATAAAGCTGCGATACGAAGTGCATCTAGCAACGTTTGATCGGGGATAAAGTAAGGTGTTTGAATATAAACCGATTCCTTTGCCATCATAATCATTTTTATATAACCGTTTTTAATTTGCTCCCATTCAGAATCGGGACCGCTTGAGACGAGCTGCATGGCGGTCGATCCTTCATTTTCCGGTTTAGGAAAATATTTCGGCTCATAATTGATAGAATAATGCTTCGCGGCCTGGTTCCAGTCCAAAATAAACCTTGTTTGAATCGAATGGATAGCAGAGCCGGTAATACGCAAATGCGTATCGCGCCAAGGCCCGAATTTTTTTACTTTTACCTAGATGCTCATCACCGACATTAAAGCCTCCGACATAACCGATTTTACCGTCGATATTTACAAGCTTTCGGTGATTTCGGTAATTTAATCTTAGATTAATAATTGCTAGTCTAGAAGGGAAAAAGACACCAATCTCTCCTCCTGCTTGCTCAAGTTCACGCAAATGCCTCCTGTGTAGCTTACGCGAGCCTAACTCATCGTAAAGAAACCGGATCTCGACCCCTTGCTTTGCCTTTCGCGTGAGAGCTTCAATAATTTTTCTGCCGATCTGATCGTTTCGAAAAATATAATATTGAATATGAATAAAGGCTTGTGCTCTTTCAATGTCTTGCAGGAGACGATCGAACTTTTCCTGCCCGGACGTAATAATGTCGACTTTGTTATTTTCCGTAAGGACGGCATCATTATTCATTAAATGCATATAAATTAAGTCGCGGTATTGATGGATTAATGGGTTTTCGAACGGAAAGTTGGAATCATGAAGGTGCGCTTTTTGCTCGCGAATCAAATCTTCAATCCCGATTTTTTTTATGCCTTCCCACTCAAACAAACGACGTCGTGTTAAATTTTGTCCAAGAATTAAATAAATTAAGAATCCGAGAAAAGGAATAAAGTATAGAACGAGAAGCCAGGCCCAAGTAGCTGTGGCGTCTCTTCGCTCAATAAAAATAAGAACTGTCGCTAAAAGTAAATTTAAGACAAATAAAACGATAACTAAGGCTGACCAAATTTCCATAGAGTTACTAACCACCTTTGGAAAACAATTAGGTTCTTTTTAGCGGAATGTAAGAACCCGTATCCTAAAACCGACCAGAACGAAAAATAGAAAACAAAATCCACAAAAACATAAAAATTGCAACCCCAAAGCCAATTTCAATAGCAGGGATTTGCCAAATCATTGTCGACTCGCCACTCATAGAAGAAGCGATAATTAGCCCGACCATTATAATACTAAACGACAGCAAAACAATGGAAAAGGATAAACGATTGCTGATTTGATCTAGTTTGCGGAGAAGCTGATCGACATCGGGCAAACCAATTTCCACTTTCAAGTTTCCTTTCCGGAGCGTTGATACTAAGTCACGAAGCTCTTCTGGAAAGTGCTGCAGCCATTCGAGATAATGAAACGCTTGTTCTTTTAAGCTATTTGCAACTTTGCTCGGATTGTATTTTTCCTTAAGCAGCTGACGGCCAAATGGTTCAACAATGTCGATGATTCGCAATTCGGGGGCGAGCTGCGAAACAATTCGTTCGACAGAGAGTAGCGTTTTCCCGAGCAGTACGAGATCAGGCGGGATTTCGCACCTGTGTTTTTGGGCAACAGCAATAAGATCGTGGAACGTATCGGCTAGACTAATTTCACTGAGAGACTTGTCATAATACCGAACGCGTAGTTCATCAAGGTCAGTGTACAATGCTTTTTGCTCAACATCCTTATGGACGATACCCATGTTCAACAAAGACTTTAGGACCGAATCGGTTCGTCTGTTTTTTAAGCCGATAATCAGCGAGGCAAGGTGCTCCTTCATTTGCGTTGTCAGACGTCCCGCGACTCCAAAATCGACCAAGGTTATTTTCTGATCTGCTTGAACGAGAATATTTCCAGGATGCAGATCGCCATGAAAAAAGCCGTATGTAAAGATTTGATGAAAGACTCCGTTGGCGAAGCTCGTGGCCAAAGCGGGCAAATCGTAACCTTTTTCTTCAGTAACGTCTGTAATCTTTAGTCCGTTAATAAAGCTCAAGGTTAAAACTTTGTTGCTGGAGTGGCTTTTGAAAACGGTCGGTATGAAAAAAATACTGCCCTTTTTGACGCTGAAGCCGTTCGGCGTTCTCATATTCAAGCGAATAATTCAACTCCAGTCGCAGCGCATTTGCAAACTCTTGAAAAATGGAAGTTAGGCGATAACGCGAAGCCCATTCCAGTTTGTCCTCGGCTAATCTGATTAAATCGTGTAAAATAGCTAAATCGGTATGAATGACTTGATCAATCTCGGGGCGCTGGACTTTGACGGCAACATCCTCGCCCGAATGCAAGACGGCTTGATGGACCTGGCCGATAGAGGCCGTCGCCAGTGGCTCCTTTTCAAAATATGTGAATAAAGTCTCGATTGAAGCGCCTAGCTCGCCTTCAATCGACGCTTGTACTTGTTTATAAGGAAACGGTGGCACTTGGTTTTGCAGGCGCTCAAGCTCTTTAATCAAATAAAGTGGAAATAAGTCATTTCTCGTACTAGCGATTTGTCCAAGCTTAATAAAGGTCGGACCTAACTCCTCGAGTAACAAGCGAAATCGGGTTGCGAGCGACTCGTCGTGTATCCTTTTTTTTCTTTGCTTTGTGGGGGCGGACGAAATCAAAAAGGCCTAAATCTTTGACGAGGTGACCAAAACCATAGTGATAGAAGGCTGTCAATATTTCTTGGTAACGTCGAATGTAATGGACTCGTCTATTGAACATGAGAACAACCCTTTCTATTCTTACGGACTCCATTGAATGTATTCCCTAGCCCCAAAAAAATAAACGTATTTAGAGGAAGCACCTCCCAGCTTACCTAAGCATTTAGGAGGCGCTCGTTGCGTACACCGATAAAAATAACGCTACGACTCTTTTTCTCGCTCTTCTTCAAGGGCAGCGATTCTTTGTTCGAGCTGCTCGAGCTGATCAGTTGTCACGACGTTCATGTCAGACAGGATCCGATTAATTCGTTCTTGAACCATGGACTCCAGATCTGTATGTGCCTTTTCTCCTTTTTGAATCAACTCGTCAATGAGCTGAGACGATTCGTTCCGACTGATTTCTCCTTTTTGACGAGCTCATCAACGACCTTTTCGACCTGTTCTTTTCCAGTTACTGCTGCACCGAGCCCCAGTGCATAAACACTTTTGATTAGCTCTCTCATCATTAGAAGCATCCTCCTTATCAATGTTTAGGGAAGCCCTCCATCTTCAAGTGAAGCGTAGAAGGTTTACGATAGCCGATTTTCCTCAGCGGAGAAAGGTCCCGAAGGCTGTACTGTCCGGCGGTAGAGTTTGCTAAATTCGTATGATGGGCCTTTTTGCGCATGCCAATTGGTAAGGCCGCGGTGAGGATTTCTTTCCAAGCCGATCTTTTTTTCGTATCCCCAGCTATCGACTCCCTGAGATACTTACTTTCTATTTTAAACGTTTTGCAAATTACTGCAAATTGATACGACTAGGCGAGAGTCATTTTATTACGAAAAAAAAGAAAAACGTCGTCTGATCTAGAAATAGAGCTGACCGCTTACCGAATGAACGTTCGGGAAAGATTGTTGCTTAAGCTCATCAAGCAACGGAGAAATAGGCAGCGCTTCATCGAACACATATCTCCATTCAGAGCAAATGCCCTTCTCATTTTCGTAACATCGCATGTCGCTTCAATTCTTTGCAGACTTATACGTTTGTACTTCAAGCCCGTCGCTGTCGCGCCATTCGGCGTAGAGGACTGCTTGTGGGTTAGGGATGCCGCGATCCAGTAGCTCAGACTCAAGCCATTCCGGTGTTTGATTAATTTTTTTGAGTCCTTCCGTCATTACTTCTCCGTCTAAAATGATCGAAATCGGTAAATATACAGGGGATGCTGGAATGTTCGCTTCCATATTGGTCGGCGTCGCAAATGGGTGCTTTTTTTTAACACGCTGACTGAACCGTTTGTTTCAATAATACCGTATTGAACCTCGCGTACGGAAAAACGTTTTCGCGTAGCAAGTGCTGCAGCTGGTTTAAATCCAGCTTATTCTTTTTTTTAGCTCATTATATTGAATCTGCCCATCAACGATTACCATCGACGGCCTTCCCTCCAGCATTGCCCTCGTCGCATAAAATTTTTGGGTAAGCATTTCGACTGAATAAATTAGTGCCGCCCAAAAGAAGACAGCATAAATGACGTATTGGAGTCCGATCTCCGGATCGTAAATCGCGTTTCCTACCAACTCCCCTAACACGAGCGCAGAAATAAAATCAAACGGGGTGAGCTGTGTTATTTGGTTTTTTCCAAGAATTTTGGTGGCGATGTGCAGGGCAAAGAATCCAACTAGTAATTCGATCGTTAAACTAATGAAATTTGTACTCAAATCGCTCACTCCATTATCCCGAATTAAACTGAGGAGAGCACTACCTGTATATCTTTGCTCGCTCTAACTGATGAAAGCTGTACGTGTAAGAAATCATTATAGTTTGGACGGAGACGACTCGCTTTATCCAGCAAGCCATTTAAATTTAACCAAAATTTGTATCTCATAGTTTCGCTATTTTTATTCACTCTAAAAGATGAAGCATTAGCTTTTACAATGAAGAAGGAGGTCGCATGGATGACGGTTGGTACAAAAATGAAACAGACGATGGCGGGTTTAAAAAGCGCTCAGGCTAACCTTGAAACATTTGCACTTGAAACCGATAATCAGCAAGCTAAACAATTGTTTCAGCAAATGGCTCAGCAAACACAGGGAATCATAAACGGGCTTCAGCCGCGGCTGGAGCAAATTCAGCAGGAAGAGCCGCAATATCGCCAATAAAGTTCTTTTTGAACAGTCCACTCTCCCCCTTTTTAATTGAGGTGGGGAGTTACATAACCGAATCCGAACGGGGGAAGCATGGTGAAAAAAAACGATACTATTAACTGTTATCATTGGATTTATTATTAGCGGCTGTCAGGGTACTCAGCTGCAGGGGAAAGCGGTCAAGCCATTGCAAATTGGCAACAATCATGAACAGAAACAAGAAAAAGCAGACATTGCCAAACGGCTTCTTTTTTCGATGGATGAAGTACTAGAAGTAAAAGGAGTCAGTGTTGATGAATCAATTTATTTGGCACCGCGAGTGAAACAGTTATCCAGATTTAGACTTGAAGAAATACGAAGACAGGCACACAAACGCATTAAGGAGCGTTACCCTAAGGCGAGCATCCATGTGTCTACCGATAAAAAAATTTATATCGAGCTGGAAAAGCTCGAGGAAAGGCTGCAGGAACAATCAATTAGCAAAAAGCAGTTAGACGAGAAAATTAAACAGCTCGAAACGTGGATGAAGGGATAGAAAGGAGTTGAAGCTTGTATGTCAATGAGCAAACAAAAGAATGCAACACCGACCCAGCAGGCGTACCAGGCGATGGCGAAGCGGTACGAGGCGAAGCGTCCCGTATTAAAAAAATTGTATTCGCGCTTTTTTTGTCGGGGGTTTTATAAGCATTATCGGGCAAGTGATTCAAATTATGTATTATACCTTTTTTTGATTTTACTGAGAAAACAGCAGGAAGTCCGACTGTAGCGACGCTTATTTTTATCTCAGTCTTATTTACGGGCTTAGGCTTTTACGATCGCCTTGCTCAGTTTTCGGGCGCAGGGACTGCTGTTCCGGTTACAGGCTTTGCAAACTCGATCGCTTCGGCTGCGATTGAGCATAGAACAGAGGGTTATGTTCTTGGGGTCGGTGGTAACATGTTTAAGCTAGCCGGCTCTGTTATTGTTTTCGGTACAGTTGCCGCTTTTTTCATCGCTTTAATTAAAACGATTTTACAATGTAACACACAAATGATGATGTAGGAGGGTAATGGAATGCTGCAAGGACATCAAACCTGGGTTTTTGAGCATCAGCCTGTCATTATTTCCACCGGTACAATAGGAGGTCCCTTCGAAGCAGAGGGGGAGTTGGCACACGCTTTTGATATTCTCCATTCAGACTTATGGCTTGGACAGGATTCCTATGAAAAAGCTCAGCGGGTCATGCTTGAGGAAGCCACCAATCGGGCCATTGAGAAAGTAGGCCTGACGACAAAGGATATCCATTTTATGCTTGCTGGTGATTTAATTAACCAGGTGACACCTTCCAGTTTTGCTTGCCGAACGCTTAGTATCCCGTATGTAGGCTTGTTTGGCGCTTGCTCAACGTCGATGGAAGGCTTGGCACTTGCTTCGTTTTTGGTCAATGCACAGGGAGCAGAGCGAGTCATAACAGCCGCATCCGGACATAATGCTGCGACCGAAAAGCAGTTTCGTTATCCGACAGAATACGGAGGCCAGAAGCCGCCGACAGCTCAATGGACAGCGACTGCCGCCGGTGCAGCGATCGTTTCGAAGGAAGGGGAAGGTCCCGTCGTTACTTCAGCAACGATCGGTCAAGTCGTTGATATGGGGCTATCCGATCCGTTTAATCTTGGCGGAGCGATGGCGCCAGCTGCTGCTGAAACGATTGAAGCCCATTTTCGCGATCGGCAAATCGACCCGACTATTATGATGTCATTGCTACGGGGGATCTCGGTAAAATTGGGCTGCCGCTTACGCGTGAGCTTCTAACCGAAAAGGATATTCAGATCGAGGACGGGCGCTTAATGGATTGTGGCTTAATGCTGTACAGAAAAGGGCAGCCTGTCCAAGCTGGTGCAAGCGGACCAGGCTGCTCAGCGGTTGTAACCTATGGACATTTCCTAAATCAGCTGCGTTCAGGCGAGCTGAAGCGAATTTTAATTGTGGCAACAGGAGCCTTGCTTTCGCCGATGTCCTATCAGCAGAAAGAAACGATCCCTTGTATAGCTCATGCAGTCTCAATTGAAGCGAGAGGGGTGCGACAATGATCTTTTTTTGGGCATTTGTTATCGGTGGATTGATTTGTGTCATTGGTCAAATTTTGATGGACGTTGCCCGTTTAACACCAGCTCATACGATGACAGTGCTAGTCGTTACCGGGGCAGTGATTAGCGGATTTGGCTGGTACGAGCGACTTGCCGATTTTGCTGGAGCGGGTGCAACGGTTCCGATTACGAGCTTCGGGCACCAATTGGTGAACGGAGCAATGGCCGAGGCTGAGCTAAACGGTATTATCGGCGTTATTACTGGAATATTTGAAGTAACGAGTGCCGGAATTTCAGCAGCAATTATTTTTGGATTTCTTGCCTCGTTGGTTTTCAAACCAAAAGGGTAGCATTTAGGGGGGAGCGCATCATGTCAGTCGCAACACAGGTGAAAGGAACATTAGCTTCATTAAAAGGAATCGAGGCGACATTATCAGCATTGGCGCTTGAAGCAACCGATCGAGAAGTAAGTAACGATTATCATCAAGCGGCGCTGAAAACGAGAACGGTTATTACTGAGGTTGAAAAGCGTGTGTCATTTATTGAACGTGAAGAGCCTCAATATAAAGGAAAATAGCAAGTTGAAGTGGAAAATCGGCTAAGGGTGATTTTGCCCTCAACTGATTAATAGCTCTTACCTTCGTTTATAAGTGAAGGGATAAATTGTAACTGGATTAAGGAAGGAGAGAAAGGTATGGCTGGGTGGCTCGAAATTGTAATTCGTAGCGTAATCGGAATTATATTGCTAGCGGCATTTGCCAGGCTATTGCGCAGGCGCTCGGTAGGTGAAGCGACATTTCTTGAGTTTGGCTTGATGCTAGGGCTGACATTGATCGTTGCACTTGGCTCGATTCAACTGGCATTTCCGAGCGGATTAGTGCTTACGGCTTTAATTGTCTGGGGAGTGGTCGCTTGGTTGGTTGGGGCGCTTAGCGTACAAAGCTCCACCTTTCGTGAGCTTGTGTATGGAAAAGGAATTCCGTTAATGAAGGATGGCAAAATTCTTGAGGACAACTTGAAAAAACAGCAAATAACGAGCGATGAACTGATGCAGAAGCTCAGAGCAAAAAACGCCTTTCAATTTGCCGATGTTGAATTTGCCGTATTAGAAGGAAATGGTGAATTAAACGTTCTGTTAAAAAAAGGATGCCCAGCCAATTACGGCGAAAATGCTGAATCAAACAGTACCGTCAATGAAGGAGCCTGAAGTCGTCATTAAAGACGGCAAAATGCTAGATGAACCGCTCGCGACTAGAGGCTTTAATCGGAACTGGCTCCAGGCGGAGCTTTCGAAAATGGACGTCGCCTTGGAAAATGTATTTTTAGGCCAAGTCGATCAGTACGGTCAGCTGACTGTCGATCTATTCGATGATCAATTACAGGTGCCGCAGCCGACCGAGCTCCCGTTACTGCATGCAAATTTGAAAAAAGTCGGTGCCGATTTTGAATTATTTGCGCTAGAGACCGACAACGCCCAGTCAAAAAAAAGCTATCAGTGGTGTGCTGAGCAAATGAACGAAGTGCTTCATTCGCTCGAGAAGTATTTGGAATCGTAAAGCAAACCCCTTCCGTGATTGTGCAACGAAAGGGGACGATTGTCGAACGAGCGCTATGTCAGTCCGGTTCAATTATTCGAGTCTAAACAAGGATTCAGCAGAAGGACATATCCAAAATCTGAAAAGGTCGCCTGTAGGTTCTTTTTAATCTCTATGTTGATTTATCATTATAGGAAGCGACAATTTGATTTATTTAATGGAACCGTTGTCGGAACTCCAAAGCCTAGAAGTGTATTTTAGTACGAGCAAATCAAGTATTTTCCAGCTAAAAGGCTCCTTGATTTAATACTAGTTTTTTTAAAACGTACCCTGTAATCAGGTACGTTATTTTTCGTGTCGATGGTCATATCTTAGGTTGTCCTGCATAAACTTGGCTAATAAAGAGAGACAAGGGGTCAAAATGAGCGTATTCATCAGTGAGAAATTCCCGCTCTGCCTGCCGTTTTTGGCAGTCATTAAAAAGTCGGCTGTCGTTTACTGTAATAAGCGGATTAGCACGTCCGGTTTCACACCGGGCAGCTGGCCGACTTCCCTCATTGCGAGATTCTTAGCTGTCATTAATATAGGAATTCCTATTATGTTAGGAGATCTTGCGAAGGGCAGTGTGCGGAGCATATGCTGCCAATCAGGCACTGACGCTTTTGTTCCCGAAGCTCGTATGGAAAAAGAAGGCGAATAAAGAAAACAGGGCGGGATGATCTGATGAAGAAAACAGCAATTCTTTTGCTAATTATAATTTGCGGACTGGCGACTTTTCCGCTTCAGACGTTCGCAGAAGAGAGCGAAGAGCGCAATTTCACGATTTCAGCACAGGCCGTTGTCTTAATGGAACAATCGTCTGGACGAGTACTGTACGAAAACAATCAGCATGAGTCGTTGCGGATCGCAAGTATTACGAAGATTATGACAGCGATGCTGGCGATCGAGTCAGGCAAAATGGACGAAGTGGTAACGGTTTCTGAGCGTGCGGAAGGGACGGAAGGCTCTTCTATCTATTTACGCAGAGGAGACAAAATGAAGCTGAGTGATCTTGTGTACGGGTTAATGCTAAGAAGCGGAAATGATGCGGCAATGGCGATAGCAGAGCATGTAGGAGGCAGTGTCGAAGGGTTTGTCGTATTGATGAACGAAAAGGCCAGCGAAATTGGCATGTCCAATACATTGTTCCAAAACCCTCATGGTCTGGATGATCATGAGGAGCATTATTCGTCAGCTTATGATATGGCGCTCTTGACCCAATATGCTATGGCCAACGAGGATTACCAAACGATTACATCTACAAAGTCCCATCGCGTTGAAGAGAGCGATGTTCGCTGGAAAAATAAAAACCGACTGCTGACAGAGCTTTATCCTCATTCGACCGGAGGGAAGACAGGCTTTACGAAACGAGCCAGCCGCACACTCGTATCAACAGCTTCAAAGGACGGACTTGATCTCATTGTCGTCACATTAAATGCACCGAGCGATTGGTATGATCATATGAATCTCTTCGACTGGGGCTTTGAAAACTTTACACTCGATGCTCTCCTCAACGAAGGCATCATTAAGGAAATAAAAGACGATTTTTACAAGAATAAGGTTTATGCTGAGCATGACTTTATATATCCGTTAACTGAAGGGGAGAGAGCAGAGCTATCAAAGGAAATAACCCTCTACAAGCCGCCAAAGGATGCGGGCAGAGTCCCTCGACCGGTTGGGAAGATCGAATTTAAGCTAAATGAACAAATTATTGGCGCCATCCCTCTCTATTATGAACAAGGAACCGATGAAAAAAAAGGATTTTGGAAGCGAGTCTTTGAGATTTTTTTCACTATCGCTTGGGGTGAAACAAAATGATTAATTTAATATGGATGGGGCTGCTTGTCATTGGCTTTGTCTTTGCCGCGATCAACGGTACGATGGCAGATGTCAATGAGGCCGTCTTTAACGGAGCGAAGGAAGCGGTAACGATTTGCTTCGGCTTAATTAGTGTTCTCGTATTTTGGCTTGGCCTCATGCGGATTGCGAGGTAGCCGGACTCCTGAAAGGCTTATCGGCGTTAATGCGTCCGCTCGTTTCAAAGCTGTTTCCGGACGTTCCGACAGAGCATCCGGCGATGGGGTACATTTTGTCCAATATGACCGCTAATTTATTCGGCCTCGGAAATGCAGCGACACCGATGGGAATTAAAGCGATGGAGCAATTAAAGGAACTGAATGGCGGACGGGACGAAGCAAGTCGCTCGATGATTACTTTACTGGCGATCAATACTTCGAGTATTACTTTAATACCGACAACCGTCATTGCTATACGGATGAGCTATAATTCCGTTGCTCCGACCGAAATTGTCGGTACGACACTTGCCGCATCGTTGTGCGGAACAATCGGGGCGATTTTAATCGATCGTTACTTTCACGCAAGACGAGTGCGAAAGGGGCTTGGCTAATGCAAGCACTCACGACAATCTCAATCTGGTTCATACCAATGCTAATCGCGTTTGTGCTCGTTTACGGTACGTATAAACGAGTACCGACGTACGAAACGTTTGTGGAAGGGGCAAAGGAAGGATTCGGTATGGCTGTATCGATTATTCCTTTCCTTGTTGGGATGCTCGTAGCGATCTCGGTATTTCGCGCCTCCGGTGCGATGGATTTCTTTGTTGAAATGCTAAATCCGTTATTGCAATTTGTCGGAGTTCCGTCTGAAGTTGTTCCTTTAGCCTTGATTCGACCGATTTCTGGGACAGGCGCCCTCGGTATGACTGCCGATTTAATTGCCACGCACGGACCGGATTCTTTTATCGGTAGACTAGCTTCAACGATGCAAGGAAGTACTGATACAACGTTCTATATCCTGACCGTTTATTTTGGTGCGATTGGAATTAAAAAAATCGGAGACGCTCTTAAAGTCGGCTTGCTCGCCGATGTTGTCGGTATAGTGGCAGCGATTGTCGTCGTTGCATTTATCTTCGGTAGCTAATTGACAAAATTGTAGCGTGTTGTCTCGACCGAAATGATTCAACAGGAACAAGCACACTCTCTATCTGCATTCGTTGCTCCTCCAGACTTTCAGTGAGCATTTCTCAAACGATTGTTATAAAGGATGTTGAGAGAAAGTTGATTCCCAATTACCCTCATCATGAGCGGACGGGTGAGGAGGCAGACTCGTGCAGGTGGAAGGCAGGTGGAAATCGGCGTAGCAGTTAGTTCCACGTCCGCCTGCGAAAAGCGTGCCCTATCTCGGGAGCGGAATCGAAGCAAGTTATCCTAGTTGCTCTCTCCAATACAAAAAAGCTTGTCGACCGTCACGGTATGTGAGTCTTTGCCGACAAGCTGAGGCAGCCGTATTCGGTTGTCTATTTTTTTTCTGTTGGGAAATCATAGATAATTAAAGGTATTTACCGCGCTCGCTCCAGCTTTCATAAAGGTGGGAAATCAGAGGCTTGCGAACTTGAGAATTACAGGGCGGAAAGGTATAGTGGTAGTTGAGGTGAAGAAATGGAACGGTTACAGAAAGTAATTGCTCAAGCCGGCATCGCATCAAGGCGTAAGGCTGAAGCATTGATTACGGAAGGTAAAGTGAAGGTAAACGGCAAGGTTATACGTGAGCTCGGGGTGAAGGTGACTCCGGGAAAAGATCAAATCGCAGTGAATGGGGTACCAATCGACCGGGAAGAGCCGGTTTATTTTTTGCTTTACAAGCCAAGTGGTGTTATATCAAGTGTACAGGATGAAAAAGGGCGAAAGGTCGTCACCGATTTTCTTGAGACAGAAAAACGGGTTTTTCCGATCGGGCGGTTGGACTATGATACATCTGGTCTATTGCTGTTAACGAATGATGCGATTTTGCCAATTTATTAATGCATCCAAAGTTTAAAATAGACAAGGTATACGTCGCCAAAGTAAAAGGAATCCCGACAAGGGAAAAGCTCAAGGAGCTCCAGCAAGGAGTTATGCTTGAAGATGGGATAACCGCTCCGGCGAAAGTAAAAATGATGTCGATCGATAAACGAAAGCAGACTGCGATTGTTCGACTTGTCATTCATGAAGGGCGCAATCACCAAGTAAAAAGAATGTTTGCCGCAATTGGTACCCCTGTTCAAAAACTGAAGCGCGAGCAGTATAGCTTTTTGAATTTAAAAGGCTTAAACCCAGGCGAGGCAAGGCGTCTAAAGCCAATTGAAGTGAAGCATTTACGCGAGATAGCTGTCACGAAACCGTCATAAAGGTCGGTTTTTGTCAAAGCTTTCGGCGTTATAATATATAGTGGATCGAGCTATAGGTATAGTATAAATTGAAAGCGAACTAGGCGAGATGTTTGGCTAGAAGGGAGTCATTTCTATGCAGAAGCGAAAAAGGCTAATTATAAGAACGAGCATTCTTGCTGTCATTGTCGCCGCTCTTGGGTATACATTTTATTCAAATTTTATTGCTGATCGCAGTATTGCCCGAGCCGGAAATGAATCCATTAATTTTGTGCTCGAGGACTTGGAAGGCGAGCGTATTGAACTGAGCGAATTTCGCGGAAAAGGAGTATTTTTAAATTTCTGGGGAACATTTTGTCCGCCTTGTGTCAAGGAAATGCCGATTATGGATGAGCTGTATCAGGAATATCGGGAGCAAGGAGTGGAGATAGTCGCGATTAATGTGAATGAACCGGAGTTAACTGTTAAACGGTTTGTCGAACGACTCGATTTGAGCTTCCCGGTTACGATCGATCGCGGAATGAATGTAAGTGAAGCCTATGGAATTAGTCCATTGCCGACAACCGTCTTAATTGATGAAAACGGGCAAATTGTTGAAGTCTTCACCGGAGCCTTGACAGAGAAAGTTACGCGAAATTTTATGGAACGGATTAAACCTGATGCATAATATGAGGTGTCAATCATGAAAAAAAATAAACTGTGAATGCGGACATGCCAATCCGCATGGAACAGAGATTTGCGAATCCTGTGGGAAACCTTTAAAAGAAAGTGACGATCAGGCAAAGCTCCTTAACATGCGCTATGAAGGGGCGGCGCTTCGTTCAAAAACGTATAAGACAACGTTTATCGATAAGGTGTGGGTCTTTTTTTTCATCCGTAAAGGTCGGCATTTGGCTAATCGTTCTTCTTCTCGTCACATCGTCATTGGGGACGGTTTATCCGCAGGAGATGTATATTCCTCCTACGGCTAACCCGGCCGATCATTATTTTGAGGAGTACGGGTTTTTAGGTCAGTTGTATTACCAGCTCGGCTTTCATAATTTATACGGATCCTGGTGGTATATGCTCTTAATTGCCGCATTGGGAACGTCGATTATCGTGGCGAGTCTTGATCGCTTCATTCCTCTTTATCGCGCCTTAAAAAAACAGCGCGTGACGCGGCACGAGGGCTTCATGAAGCGGCAGCGCGTGTTTGGACAGACCGTCATGTCCGAGCAGGATCAGGATCTGGCGCAAGTGCAACAGCAGCTTAAAAATAAAAGGTACAAGGTTTCAGAAGAAAATGGCAACTTGCTTGCGAGAAAAATCGTTTTGCCCGCTGGGGCCCGTACGTCAATCATATTGGACTCATTATTTTTTTAATTGGCTGTATGCTTCGTTATTTTCCCGGAATGTACGTCGACGAAAATATTTGGGTACGTGAAGGGGAGACGGTTGTCGTTTCAGGGACGGACTCGCAATATTTTCTTAAAAATGAACAATTCTTTGTTGATCTGTATGATGAGGACGACGAGACGTTTGGTGAGGCCTTAGAGCGTGCTGAGAGTCCACTTGTAAAGACGTATCAAACCGATGCCGTTTTATATACGCGTGAACAGACCGATTCTGTCGGCATTGAAGGAGAGCTAACCGAGGTTGCTCGGCAAGAGATTCGAGTGAACGAACCGTTAAAATATGAAGATTTTGCCCTTTATCAACTCGATTATAAGCTGAATGAATTAAAATCAATGACCTTTACGCTAGAAGATAAAGATACTGGCGAGACATTTGGTGAAATGACTGTTGATTTAAATAATCCCAATGCAAGCTATGAACTGGGGGATGGGTATTCTGTCGAGGTTGCCGAGTATTTCCCTAATTATTTCTTAAACGACGACAATGTCCCGTCTACCCGATCTAAGATTCCAGATAACCCGGCGTTTATTTTCAATATGTTTACACCGGAGACACCGGACGGAGAAACTAGCTTCGTAGGAATTCAGCAAAACCTTGAGCCGCTTGGTGAGAACCAATACAAGATGACATTTCTGAATGCGGAAACCAATCATGTAACGGGCTTGGTTGTGCGTAAGGATCATACATTGCCTGTCTTAATAATTGGCGGGATTATTTTTATGATTGGGTTAGTTCAAGGCTCTTACTGGCCCATCGCCGGATTTGGCTACAGCGAATGGACCAGGAAATCTGGATTGCCGGGCACACGAATAAAAACTGGCTTTCGCTCAGAAAGGATATAGATGAGGCGATTGCCGATACTGCTCTCCAGTCCCCAATCGATCAAGAAGAAGAACAAGAAAAACAGAAAGAACCCGACAAGGAGGGTGAATGATGTTATCATTAAGCAGTAATTTGCTGCTCGCTGCTTTTTTTTCTTTATTTAGCAGCAACGATTGCTTTTGCAGTTTCCGTTGGTGGAAAAAAATGGCGGAATAAAGAAGGACAAATGACAGGGAACAATTGGGTCGATTTGGATTTGTCTTTTCCATTGCTGCGTTTTTGGCGGCTATCGGCTACTTTATTACACGCTGGGTAGTCACTGGGCACGCCCCAGTTAGTAATATGTTTGAGTATATGACCTTTTTAGGGATCACAATTGGGCTAGCCTTTATTATTATTTATGCGATATACCGCTCCAATGTGTTAGGTTTGTTTACGATGCCGACAGTCATGCTGATTATTGCTTATGCTTCGATCTTTCCGAGCGAAGTCACTCCGCTTATTCCAGCATTGCAAAGCTACTGGTTGAAAATCCACGTCATTACGACAGCGATAGGACAAGGAATTCTCGCAATCGGGTTTGCGGCAGGGCTCGTTTATTTAATTCGGACGATCGATTTCAGCAAATCGAATAAACAGACGTTCGCGTTAGAGTTTATTATGTATTCCCTACTCAGTCTCGTCGGATTTATCGCCGTCGTTTATTCGTTCAGTGCGCTGAATTACGAGGCTGACTTTTCCTACATTAATGAGAAAGGGGAAGCGGCCGAGGTTACTTATCATTTGCCAGCCATCGTCGGTCCGCATCAAGGAGAGCTATTAACTGAAGGCAAAATGACTCCGTTGTTTAACGCCCCGGCGATGATTATTAGCGATGATTTAAATACGGTTATTTGGTCGCTCCTCGCTGGTATCGTCATATACTGGCTCCTTCGTCTCGTGCTCAGAAAGAGGATTGGTGCGGTGATCCAGCCGTTTCTAAAAGGAGTCAGCCCACAAACGGTTGATGAGGTTAGCTATCGTGCGATTGTGATCGGATTCCCGGTATTTGCGCTTGGAGGACTTATTTTTGCAATGATTTGGGCGCAAATCGCTTGGACGAGGTTTTGGGGATGGGATCCAAAAGAGGTTTGGGCATTAATCACCTTTTTATACTATGCCGCTTATCTCCACTTGCGGCTGTCGCGCGGCTGGCATGGCACGAAATCGGCATGGCTATGCGTCATCGGCTTTGCGATTATTATGTTTAATCTCGTCTTCGTTAATCTCGTTATTGCGGGCTTGCATTCCTATGCCTAGTTCAATTTCTACCCCCGCTGCTGCTGCGGGGGTATTGCTTTCTGTATGTAAAAGGCTCACGCTTAATGATAGAAGGTGTTTCATGATACACTAGAGTTGGGAAAAATGGGCAGCTCCGAGCAGATATCTTGCGGGATACAAGCTGTTGCAAGTCATATCATACTTGAGACAGCCCGAACGCGTGAACAAGTAAAAGCTCATTAATGAAAACGTTTTGCAAAGAAACGGCAAACAATAGGAGGATAGCCATATGGAAAAAGAAGCAAAAATTCTCGTCGTCGATGATGAAGAGCGTATTCGTCGGCTGTTAAAAATGTATCTTGAAAGAGAAAACTACGATATTACGGAAGCTGAAAACGGAGAAAAAGCGCTTGAGCTTGCTTTGGACGAAGACTTTGATTTAATTTTACTTGATATTATGATGCCGGGAATGGATGGGATCGAGGTGTGCCAAGAGCTTCGGAAGACAAAAGCGACACCTGTTATGATGCTGACGGCTAAAGGTGAGGAAGCGAACCGTGTCCAAGGCTTTGAGGTTGGGACCGACGACTATATCGTTAAACCATTCAGCCTAGGGAAGTCGTCTTGCGAGTCAAGGCATTATTACGGCGTTCGTCTTCAACAAAATTTCTGCAAACCGATACGCAAACGAAGGATGTCCTTGTGTTTCAGGAATTGACGATTGATCATGATGCTCACCGTGTCACGGTTGCGGATACCGAAATTAATTTGACGCCAAAGGAATACGAGTTGCTCCACTATTTAGCCCTTTCACCAGATAAGGTTTTTTCGAGAGAACAGCTATTGAAGGACGTTTGGAATTACGACTTTTTTTGGCGATTTGCGGACGGTCGATACTCATATTAAACGGCTAAGGGAAAAATTAAACCGCGTTTCATCACAGACCGCAGCAATGATATCAACTGTATGGGGAGTCGGCTATAAGTTTGAGGCTGGAAAAGAGTAGTGTTCTGGCAAAGTATAGTAGCAAAGCTTTGGTTTACAATACTGTTACTCGTGTCGGCCGTTCTGTCGATTTTGATGGTTTTGCTGCTCCAATCGTTCGAGCGCTTCCATCTTGACGATGCGGAATCTCAGCTTGAAAACCAGGCGACAGTTATTAGGGAAATCTTTGAGTCCTATGAGGACAAAGAAGCTGCTTTTATTTCCATCTCCCAAATGGCCAGTGCCTTTGATTCGAATGTAGTCATCATAGTGGAAGGCGAGGAAGTCTGGAGCTCAAAAGAGCCCACACAGCAACAGGTTCCGATTCAATACTTCTTGTCAGACAAAGAGCTGACCAGCGTTTTTTTCAGAAAAGGCTGTCGTCATAAAAGAGGGGGAAATGCCGCTTGTTGGCGGCGAGGAGGAGATTTATTCCGGAATGATGGTTGTCGGGGTATCACTTCTGTCCGATACGCTTGACAATAGCGCGGTTTTTCTTTATCAATCGTTATCTGCGATCGAGGAAAGGTCGAACGAAACGAAGCAAATTGTCTATTTTTCCGCAGCGATTGCAATCGTGCTAACGACGGTTTTCGCTTTCTTCCTATCAACGAGAATTACGGCCCCACTGCGAAAAATGCGCCAGGTGGCTTTAGAAGTTGCGGAAGGAAAGTTTGAGACAAAGGTACCGATTTTAACCCATGACGAAATTGGCCAGCTCGCTATCGCTTTCAATCGAATGGGGCGGGAACTAAACCGGAATAACCATGCCTTAAATCAAGAAAAGGAACAGCTTTCAAGAATTCTCTCGAGTATGGCAGACGGAGTGATCACTCTCAATCGCGACGGACGGATCGTTGTAACGAATCCGCCGGCTGAACGTTTTATTGAATCCTGGATCTATGAAGAAAATACGGATAAACCGCGCCACGGGAGACGCTTCCTCAGGCAATTAACGAGCTGTTTCAACAGGTGGTCGCGTTAGAGAAGGAACAGCTGACTGAAATTGATGTCCAGGGAAGAAGCTGGGCTGTTTTAATGACTCCTTTGTACGATGGTCATATTGTTCGAGGCGCAGTTGCCGTCATACGCGATATGACCGAGGAAAGACAGCATGACAAGCTGAGGAAGGATTTTATCGCTAACGTTTCGCATGAGCTGCGAACGCCAATATCGATGCTGCAAGGCTATAGTGAAGCGATTATTGACGATATTGCAGCCTCGGATGAAGACAAAAAGGAAATTGCTAAAATAATTTATGATGAGTCTTTACGAATGGGGCGTCTCGTTAACGAATTGCTCGACTTAGCGCGAATGGAAGCCGGACATATCGAATTGAGCAAAGAAGCCGTCTTGATTCCTGACTTTGCTGAGCGAATTGTCCGCAAATTCCAGGGAATTGCCAAAGAACAAGGAATTGAATTAAATTTTCGGATCTCAGCCCAAATCGGACATGGCGTCTTTGATCCGGATCGAATTGAACAGGTCCTAACGAATTTAATCCATAACGCCATCCGCCATACAGACGAAGCCGGGGGCGTTGAGCTCATCATTGATAAGTACGAGCATGGAGTACGCTTTGAAGTAAAGGATACGGGAACGGGGATTCCTGAGGAAGATTTGCCTTATGTGTTTGAACGGTTTTACAAAGCAGATAAAGCGAGAACTCGCAAACGCGGCGGGACTGGACTTGGTCTTGCGATTGCAAAAAATATTGTCGAGGCTCATAACGGGAAAATTTCTGTCCATAGTAAGCTTGACGAAGGAACAGCCTTCGCTTTCACCATACCTTTGTCCGAATCTGGAAGAGGCTCGTGCAGAAAAACGAAGAATGGTAGCGATTAATTTTGTTTCATAAGAAACAGTCACCTTCTGTCACTTTTTCTAAGTGGAACATAGAGCTGTTGCGTTTAACGCGAATATAGTATAATGAAAAAGACTTATTGCCAAAATCATATATCGAATGGAGTCAGGTCACTCATCGCTTGAGTGTGAAAAGGGAAGCCGGTGGAAATCCGGCACGGTCCCGCCACTGTAAGTGCCAGAACTTTTTAGAACCACTGCCAGCAAACCTGGTGGGAAGGAAAAAAAGTCTCAGGATGGTACAAGTCAGGAGACCTGCCTGATTCCCAATTGTGAAACCTTCGAGGAAAGGGGAAGCTGTTTGTTTTTTTGACGAACGATCGTTTCGGCTGATCATGGTCGATAAGCACTCCTTGCAAGGGTGCTTTTTATTGTTGAAAAGGATAAGAGCAGTTCGTTTATTGCTCCTGCATCTAGACAAATGGTACAGGCCTTGTTTTGAAACGCTAAGGCAGCTTCTAATATGCCTCAATGAGGTTTTCATGATTTACTAGGTGGCTGGCATAAGAACAAGAACTACATGAGGAGTGGGAGAAGTTGCATTATTGGAAGCACTTATTATTTGCTATTGCCTTGACGGTACTAGTCGCTGGCTGCAATACGGAGGAACCGGAGTCGAGGGAAGCGCAAGAGGGGCAGGACGAAACGGCAGCAACCGAGCAGGGGGAGGAGACTTTTCCGCTTACCTTGATCGATGCTAGCGG
>BAXO01000060.1 GCA_001310555.1 Bacillus sp. JCM 19058 | reverse complement strand
TTGAACCTTCTCCATCTATCCATTCCCATGTCACACCCTCAACGCCTAACCGTGAAAGGATTGATCCTTCCTCCGAATAGACTTCGTCTATCCAGCGCATCGTCGCCTCAGGATGCTCGTTCTTGCTCGTAATCGCAAAGCGGCCTCTTCTAATTTCGGACATTTCGAGTACTAGCTTTTGCTCGTTTGTCTCACTGGTCATTGCCGGCAATACCGGATAATTTAATGCTTCTGTCGGGTCTTCAAACCCAACCATTGCAATCGGCCATGTGGGAAAAATTCCAGCTTGATTTTGGCTTCCTTTCGCGACGTATTGCTCCCACGTATGTGAGAAAATTTGCTGATCGAGTAACTCTTCTTCGTATAATTGTGCCAAAAATTCTAGATAAGTCTTGTATTCCTCCTGAATAAACGCAAATTCCACTTGGCCATCCTTTTCATAAATTCCATCCGTCTGTACGATGCCGAAATTCGGCAAAATTACATTGCGCAGTTCCCCAATGCTGGCAGCCGTCAGTGGAATTTCATCCGCTTCCTCATTTTGATTCGGATCCCCCTCCTTAAAAGCGACGAGCAGCTCATAAAATTCGTCAATCGTTTGCGGCTTCTCTTCAATCCCTAAATTTTCTAACCATATTCCGTTCATCCATATAATCGGATTCTTCGATTGATTTAAGGTCTCCAGTCCAGGCAACGCATAAATATGTCCGTCCGGAGCCGTAATCGAAGGGCGAATTTCCGGGTATTCATCCATTAGCTTCTTAAAGTTTGGCGCATATTCCTCGATCAAATCCTCTAAAGGAATGAGCAGCCTTGTGAGCCGTAGTCGACGACTTCTTCAGGCGACAGTTCGGCAGCGTAGAACAAATCGGGTAATTCCATGCTGGCAAAGGCAAGCTGCTTCTTTTGCTGATATTCATCCGACGTAGACATACGAAAGCGAAAGTCAATATTTGTTTTCTCATTCATAATCTCAAAAAAGCCCATTTTTTCCCAGGAAGGCTGCAAAGGAGAGCTTTGCCCCATCATTTCCAAGGTGATTGGCTCGTCAACGATCGGATACCCTGATTCATTGAAATTATCTAGTGTGCCTTCATTTGTCGTTTCCTGTTTAGTCGAACAGGCACCGACAACGAATAGTAAGAACAAAAAATAAAAAATCGCCTTTTTCCTATGCAAAACAATCACACCCTTAATAAAGTTTTTACTTCACTCTTTTGAATAGATGTTCTTCCTTCATTACTGCCGTTTAAAAAGCGCAACCTAACGGTTGATTCCTAGCGTTTAGGCTTATTCACATGCCAAGGGCTCATCACCCTTTAATCGAGCCAATCATGACGCCTTTTAAAAAGAAGCGTTGCAGAAATGGATAGACGATCAATAAAGGGCCAGCAGATATAATCATGACTGCATACTTGATAATATCTGCGATTCGTGCCTGCTCCCCCATTGCTTCAGGAGTACCCGACTGCATCATCAGCTCCGATGTTATTTCCTGCTGGACTAGAATCTCTCTTAAAAACAGCTGGAGAGGATACAGCTCGCGATCGGATAAATAGATTAACGCCCCAAAAAATTGATTCCAGTGACCGACTCCATAAAACAAGGCCATCACAGCGATAATTGGAGCCGACAGTGGTAAGACAATTTGAAAAAAACGTCCGAAATTGGGAGGCGCCGTCAATTTCTGCCGATTCCTCCAATGCCCGCGGAATCGTTACTTTAAAAAAACGTCGTTGTCACAATAATGTTCCAAACAGAGGCAGCACTCGGAATCACCATCGCCCAAATCGTGTTAATCATGCCAAGATCCCTGACCAATAAATAGGTTGGAATTAACCCTCCATCAAAAACATCGTAAACACGAGAAGTGCCATAACGAGTCCTTTTCCGACCAAATCGACTCGTGAAAGGGCATAAGCACACGGCAAGGTGACGGCTAAATTAATAAATGTACCTAACAATGTATAGAAAACCGTATTGCGATAGCCGATCCATAGCTCGCTGCTTTGAAAAACCCTTTCGTATCCTTCAAACGTAATTCCTCTTGGAAACAGCCACATTTTCCCGGAGTTAACAAAGGACGGATCGCTAATAGACGCACTGACAAGATAAAGTAACGGATAGGAAATAATGATAATAAAAACCAGACTAGCAGTTTGTTGGAAATGTCAAAGATTCGATCTGATTTCGATTGTTTTATCAAACGATATTCCTCCTTACCATAAGCTTGTCCCTGTTCGTCTGGCGAGTCTATTAAAGAAAATTAGGATGAGAAAATTAATGACTGAGTTAAACATACCGACTGCCGTTGAATAACTGTATTGCCCGTTTAAAATACCAATCTCATACACATAGGTTTGAATCACCTGCGATGCACCTAAATTTAAAGGATTTTGCATAAGCAGGATTTTTTCGAACCCGATCGACATCATATTTCCCATGTTTAAGATGAGCAAAATAATAATCGTCGGCAAAATCCCTGGAATATTAATATTCCAAATTCGCTGCAAGCGAGAAGCGCCATCGACCTTGGCGGCTTCATGCAGCTGCGGATCGATCCCGGCCAAGGCTGCCAAATAAATGATTGCTCCCCAGCCAAGCTGCTGCCATTCACCGGAAAAAACAAAAATAGTTTTGAACCATGCCGGTTCAGTCATAAAGTTAATCGGTCCGATCCCAAACAGCCCAAGAAAATTGTTAACGATTCCTGTCATTGGATCTAAAAAGGCAATAATCATTCCGACAAATACGACGACGGAAATGAAATGCGGAGCGTACGTAATCGTTTGTGCCGTCTTTTTAAAGCGGCCGTCTCTCAGCTCATTCAATGAAAGAGCGACAATAATCGAAACAGGGAACAAGGCGAGCTGATACAAATTAATACCTAACGTGTTTTTAATTAAATCCCAGAAATAATAAGAGCGGAAAAACCTAATAAAATGATCCAATCCGGTCCAGTCACTGCCGAATATTCCTTGAGTTGCAACAAAATTCTTAAAAGCGATTTGCAATCCATACATCGGATAGTATTTAAAAACGAGGAAGTAAATAAGGGCAGGCGCCAAAAAAAACATACAGCTGCCAATTTCGTTTCATTTTGCCCCATTTGCTTTTTCGCTTTATTCCGCCCTGAATAATATGCTCTTCCGGATAGGCCTCATTCATTTTCATTGCTTTATTTGGCCTGCTCATGCTTTTTCCAACCCTTCTATTAAAATTGCTATCCAAAAGATAGAGTGTACAGAAACTTTTAGCACAGCCAAAGCACTAGAATGCGCGCGCTCAATTCATCTGCACAGCCTGACAGCGGAAACGGAAGCTCAGCGACAAGGGGCGCTCCCTACTCTTCCCCAGATTTAGCCTTTCGCTTCACCCGACCTCTTAACGAAGCCTAGCTGCGATTTGTCCATCGGAGAAAAGAAGGCCGGGCTCATTTATCGACGTTTCATCATCCTGAAACGAATCACTTCCGTTGCTCAAAACTGTCTGTGCTCTTTAAGTAAACGATCCAATGCAGCTAAATATCTTACAGCTTATAAGTCAAAACCTGGAATGACAGAGCCTTTTCTCACGTTCGATCCAATTGGAAATTTGAGCGTCTGTGCGTAGGTCGTCCGATTAACGCAGCCACGAACGGTACCTAGCGCTTTATAGTAATCGTAGTACCGGAAAGAAGGAGAGTTCATAATAAACCAGTAATGTGACAACGCTTCCAAATACGTATCAAATTCGTCTGTCACATCAACAAAAATATCAGGAATGTACCCTCCATATCCTCCCAATTTTCGCTATGATAAAAGGCAGCATAATGCGGTGGCAAGCCTTCTAAATCAAAACCAGGCAGACCGGCTTTCAGCTGCGCGGCTTGGACAAGGCGCGGACATAATGAATGATCCGGATGAATACTGTTTTCCCAGTGCGTGATAATGACGGACGGCTTCAGCTTTCGGAACAATGTCGCGACGTGAGTAATTAACTCGTCATTTAATACGAGCTCTGCATCCTTGTAATCTAGCGTTATACTTTTTCCTCCAAGAATTTTAGCAACCTTTTCTGCCTCCTTTATTTTCTGTTCACGATAATCCTCAACCGAAATATGAGGCGGATTCCCTTTTTCTCCCGCAGTTAAGTGCAGAAACGTTACTTCATGCCCTGCTTTGGCATATTTGTGGGCAATTGCACCCGCCTGAATTTCTCCATCACCACAATGCGCTCCCAATACGACTAAATGCATGTAATTTCCTCCTTTTTCGACAAAAGATCATTTTCTCCACTTCATTATACATAAAGTTTCATAAAAATAAAATAATAAAACAAAAATAAATAAATATTATTGTAATTTTATTTCACAAATCACAAAAACTGGCTCGTAGCAGTTACAATCAGGTGCTACGAGCCAAAATCTACCATTATATGAATCGAAAAGCTTTACAGCGTTTTTGTATATTTTTGATAAACCTTCCAGACATTAAACCCAAGTTTCCCGTAAAATTCAATTAACCTTGTCCAGTCGATTACGATGTGATTGCTTCCACGATTGCGTAGTGTTGCGATACCCGCTTCGACGATTTTCAACCCGTACCCTTTATTTCGTTCAGCCGAATCGATTCCGAGCGGTCCGACACCGCCCAGATCACCATCGAACAGCGGAGCCCAGTAGACGTTCTGGGCAATGAACGGAGAATGTCGATCATTCACTCGGCAAAAGCGATAATTTTATTCTCCCTTTTCAATACGACAAACTCCCGTCCAGTCCCACCTTTGCTAAAATACTTCCGCGTCTCATATTCCCAGCGACCTGGAAAACAGCGCTTCATAAAGTCGATCAAATCATCTTGCTCATCCTCTTGCAGAATTGCGAAAGTTCCGCTTTCAAGCGTTGGCAGCTCCAACTGCTGAGCCGTTTCATAGGTTTGAACTAAGTCGCTCGCTTGTCCTTCCATAGAATAGCCACGCTTTTCAAACCATTTGGCCGTGTCAGCAAATTGTTCCGGCATTCCGGGGAAGTAATGCCATGGATCGCTGGCCAGTAAAACTTTTTCCAACGAATGTCGTTGAAATACCTGTTCCGCCCTCGTTAATAACTCTGTTCCGATCCCTTGCTTTCGGAAGTTGGAATCGACGATTAATGCTTGAATCCACCCTGTTGTTTTCGGCATATTTACGTCCATTTCTTCCTGCCACTTCTTTGCGATTAGAAAAGCAACGATTTCCTCCTCTTCATTCAATACAGCAAACGAAGCGTCCGGTAATACATTTTCCTCCCGGAAGCTGTTTTGAAGCAACAGCTCTTCCCTCATCGGAAACTGCTGCCCTATTTCCTGATTCCATAATCGGGTCATAGAACCTGCCATTTTTTCATGAATTGCCACGTATTTCATACAAGCACCTCCGCTAAATTGCCAAAACTAGGAACCTTCTATCCTAATTATTATACTTGATTCCTAGTTGAAGTAAAAAAATTATCGATATCCCCTAAAAAAATAGTCGGCAGAACACGTTACTTAGATCGTCCTGTTCCCCCCTTACCTGCTAACCATGGATGATCGATGCGCCTTATCGTAAGAGTTTAGTATAATTTATTCTTAGCTTGCCTCAACCTTTCTATGTTTACCTTCCGTTTCCTGAACGAGCTGAGTCGTCATCAGCTCAGTGAACAGGCAATAAAAACCCGGTAAAAACAAAAATGCACCGAGCACTGTAAACATTAGAAGAAGAGCGACCGAAGCAAGCTGGAGAGCCGCTCCGATTGTATAAAGCGGGAATTTAAGCAAGATTTTTACACTGAGCAGCATCGCTTTTCCTAAGGATAACCGATACTTACTGAAAAGCGAAAATGTATAGAGCTGACTCATTCCGAGCATGAACATAAAATACGTCTGGAAGCATGCGATAAAAAATGAAAAATAACTAGGCTGCCAATACCAATGCCACCAGGAGGAAATTAAAATGAGTACTAGAATCGCGGTAAAGCCGCTAAACAGTAAGCCACTCCAGTAATTTCTCTTTAGCGCGCCAAAAAAATGTTTTGATTAACGGCGTCTTTTGTTCCAATAGCATTTGGATTGTACAACGATGACAGGCTAGTAAAACCGGTCCAAAGGTGAACACAAAATAGACGATTGCCACAGGAAGAGGTAGGAAGAAGAAGCCGATAAATATCGAGCTCGAAAATAGTAAACTGAGCAAAATAACGCCGATAATTCGATGATGTACCTCGGCTAACGTAATTTTCAGCAGTGAACTGACACCCATTTATATTCGCTCCTCTGTCTTCTTATCGAATAAATGCATGCGATCCAGGTTGAAAGCAATAGCCACTTCTTCTCCGGCGGAAACGAAAGACTCTCCCGACCATTTCGCAATGGCAAGCTTATCCTCCAATTGAAAGTAAATTAAATTTTCTCCTCCTAAATGCTCAAGCACCTTCACTTTTGCCTTCAATTGATTTTGCCCTTCGCTTGCCCCTTCTGTCATATGCTCAGGCCGAATACCGAAAACGACCGTCTCGCCGACATAAGCCTCGTATTTCTTCGCTAAATGCTCCGGTATCGTCAATTCGCCACCTGCCACTTGTAACGTCCTTGCTGACGTCAACGTGGCATCGAGGAAATTCATTGCCGGCGATCCAATAAAGCCAGCGACAAACATATTCGCAGGATTGCTATACAGTTCTCGCGGTGAAGCGATTTGCTGAATCGTCCCATGATTCATCACGACAATTCTTTCGCCGAGGGTCATCGCTTCCACCTGGTCGTGGGTAACATATACAATCGTTGCCCCAAGCCTTTGATGCAGCTCTGCCAGCTCGATCCGCATTTGCACACGGAGCTTGGCATCCAAATTCGATAGCGGCTCATCAAATAGGAACACCTTCGGATTGCGGACGATTGCTCTCCCGACAGCAACACGCTGCTTTTGTCCGCCGCTTAACTCTCTTGGCTTGCGGTCAAGAAGCTCACTTAATCCGAGAATTTGCGAAGCATCGAGAACTTTTTCCTCAATTTTCCCCTTTTCAACCTTCATATTGTGCAATCCAAAACTCATATTTTCCTTAATGGTCATATGAGGATAGAGCGCATAATCCTGAAAGACCATAGCAATGTCGCGATCCTTCGGATGAACATGATTGACGAGCTGTCCGTCAATATAAATATTCCCGCTCGTCTGCTTCTCCAATCCGGCAATAATCCGCAATGAAGTTGTTTTTCCACAGCCTGATGGTCCTACAAATACTAAAAACTCCTTATCTCTAATTTCGAACTCAGCATTGTTAACTGCGACAAAGGTGCCGCCCCGTTTCTTATCGGTAAATGTTTTTGTCAGCCTCTCAAACCGAATGGTTGCCACTCATCCCACCTACCCTTTCATCGCCCCAATTGTAATTCCTTGCAAGAAGTACCTTTGCAATGCGAAAAATAGGATAAACATCGGCAAAGCTGCCACGACCGAACCAGCCATCATCGCACCGAAATCGGTTGCATCCTGAAACCGAAAGCTGGCTAAGCCGATTTGGATCGTCCGCATCGCACTCGTCTGTGTGACGAGAAATGGCCAGAAAAATTCATTCCATGTCGCTACAAAGGTGAAAATCGCCAAAACCGCCAAGCCCGGCTTGGAAATCGGCAAGATAATTTTGCGAAATATACGAAATTCACTGCAGCCATCAATCCGCGCTGCCTGAATCAACGTCGATGGCAATGTAGACATGTATTGCTTCATTAAAAATATATTACCGACGGTTGCAAACATCGGAAGCATAATCGCCAAATAAGTGTCGACGAGTCCGAACACATTGACGACCATAATATATACCGGGATTAGCGTTACTTGTGCCGGGATCATCATCGTTCCTAACAACAGCCAGAAAATCGTATTGCGTCCAGGAAATTTCAGCTTCGCAAATGCATAACCTGCCAAGGAGCAAAAGAGCACGTTCGTGACCGTTATAATGGAGGCGACGAGTAGGCTGTTAAACAACCAGCGCCAAGCATCCGTTTCCGTAAAAAAAGCGTATATAGGTAGAGATGCTCGGTGAAGCCGGGAACCACTCTGGCCGAAACGAAGCCGAGGCCGCCGTATCTTTTAATGATGAAGAAAACATCCAATATAAAGGAATAATCGTAATCAATATCCAAAACAAAAGAATGAGATAGCTTACGATTCGTGAGACGACTTTTTTCCGTTCATGCGAATGTAGCTTAGCCATTCAAATTTCCCCCTTCCTCAAAACTCAACATCACTAGCCATTAATTTGAATTGCAAGACCGAAGCAATGATGATCACGACCCCAAGGACGAATGATTCTGCTGCAGCGAGCCCAAATTTATAAAACTCAAACGCATGGGTATAAATCAAGTAGGCAATCGTTGTCGTCGCAAAGTTTGGGCCGCCTTGCGTCATCAAGTAAATACTCATAAACACTTGGAAGGAAGTAATAATTCCCATAACTAACAAATAGAGCGTCGTCGGCTTGAGCAAAGGCCAGGTCACATTGCGAAATTTCGACCATTCGCTGGCGTGATCGATTTCCGCCGCTTCATAAAGTGAGCGTGGAATTCCCCCTAATGCTGCCAAATAGAGTATAACGCCCGCGCCATGTCCAGTGAGCCACGTCATTAAAATAAGCGAAAACAAAGCCGTGCTGCTCTGGCCAAGCCACATCACATGATCGATCCCAAACAACCCGAGAAACATATTTAACAGTCCCGCTCTCGTCGGATCATAAATCCAGAACCAGACGAGTGACATCGTGACTCCTGAAGCGACGGTCGGTAAATATAATGTCGCTTTAAAAAAACGTTTGGCTTTTTTTTATGTCTTGGGAAAATCAAGACAGCTAAAAATAATGTGATGGCGACGTTCACCGGGACCGTACCAACCGTAAATATGACCGTATTTCGCATCGAACGCCAGAAGACGTCGTCGGCAATCATCGTCCGATAATTGTCCAGACCGATCCAAGTCGAGCCCATCACATGATATTCTTGAAAGCTCATAACTAACGCATAGCCGACTGGAAATAAGGTAAATAACAAAAATACGAGCACCGGTACAGTAATAAAGACATAGCACCAGCCATAATCGCGAACAAATTGGCGAAAACCAAGTTTGTTTTGTTCAACGTGCACACTCATCCCTTATCACTCCTCCGAAAGAGCGTGAGCGGAAGGAGCTTTCACACCCCCACCGCTCTTTCCTTTAATCCGTTACCAGTGCCTCGCCTCTTGTCTTTAATGTTTCGTATGCCTCTTCCGGCGTTAATTCTCCGGCGAGTAGCCCTTGGAACGTCGGTACGACGACCTCCGCTCGGTACTCATCATCCTTTGTCGCCAGCTCAGAAGGAATTTCAGCTTTTGCCAATACATGACTCGCCAATATTTCTGCCGCTTCCTCATTATAATCCGCTAATGGGAGCTCATATTTGCCAATGGCTTCCTCATGAATAATCGGTAGAGCTAGTTGGGAAGCGGCCATGCCGGCTGCATCGGCACCAGTCAAATGCTCAAGCACCTTCATGCTATTTGCGATATGCTCCTCACTTGCACCTCTTTGCGTAAAGAGCAAATACCCTTCCGAACCGCCGACAGCGACTTGCTCTTCTCCTTCATGATGGGGAATCGGTAAAAGAACGAAATCGAGCTTTTCTCCTGTCTCAACGCCATCATCTATATCTTGGTTTCGGTTAGCCACGGTCGGATCAAAATACGGAATCGCTCTTCCGAAAAATAATGCCTGATAATTATAATACAGCTCCATTCGCTTATGCGGATCGATCGCAGCCGTTTCGCGCGGCATGATGCCATCATCGATCAAATCACGAATAAAGGTCAACGTCTCAAGAATCCTCTCATCGTTCCACGTAATTCCATCCTCCGTCATTCGGTAAGGCAAACCATTGTTCATTGCCAAATGCATTAAGAGCTCTTCATTATCTCCCTGAAACACAAAGCCGTACTGCTCGTCGCCGTCTGCATTTGTTTGCTCGCCTATGCTCGCCAATTCCTTGAACTCATCCCACGTCCAGCCCTCTGTCTGAATCGTTTCATAATCGATTCCGTACTCCTCCAATAACTGTTTATTTCCGCCCCATACGTGTAAAAACATATAAAGCGGTAGGCCGTATAATTGGCCTCAAGCTTCATCCCTTCGATCGCTACATCGTTATAATGGCTCAAATCGACGTCGACTAAATCATCAATCGGAACGGCCAATTCAGTACTAACATATTTTCCAAGTGGGCTGCCGAAATAAATATCAGGGGGGCTTCCCGAGTTTAGTGCAATGTCAAACTTTTGCGGTCCTTCTGCCCATGACAGAACTTCATATTCAATCGTAATATGCTCATTTTCCTCCTCAAACTGCCTGACGAGCTCTTCAAGCTCTCCTTCATATTCACCGTGCACAGGATACGTCCAGACTCTGACGACGTCCTCTTCAGCAGGCGACTCTGCTGCTGGATCCGCCTCGCTTTCTCCTGTTTCTTCTGCACTCGAATCGTCATCGTTACTGCAAGCAGCAAAAGCGAAGGTTAAAAGCATGAGTAATGCTATAAGATAATAATTCCTTTTCACCTTTTTTTCCCCCTTGTTGTTATAGTCGTGGTAGTAAACTTTCTTTCATTTCAAATAACCTTAGCGACATAATTATTGCGAATCGGCAATCACTCCCCTTTCTAGCCGTTCTCCACAATCGGCATTTAGTCAATCGCCCGGACATCGTTGTTTACTACGATTGAATATTTCCGGCGACAAACGTGCTCGTAGCCCCCTGTCCATACAGATGCTTTGTCATCAGGTCCCGCAAGGTCTCCTCCTTACGCATTCTCGCGATTATTGCGGCAATCATGTCTATCCCTACTTAAGTCCCGTCCAAGAGCTTCCGTTTGAGTACTTATGAAGAAAAAGAACTAATCGCTCTTGTTATGTATATGAACAGCTGTATAGATTTAAAATTAAAATTTAATATTTTCACTAAAAAAAATCGTTATTAAATTTTACAGACGTAAAAAAAGCTTCTTCCCCCTTCTTCTCAAGATTGCCTTCAAGAACTCTGCCTAGTTAGAAAATGCTTTATTCGCACCTCTTAAAAAGCGCCTTTTCGCTAAATCGGACCAAACGCAAAAAAAAACGCCGCTCGTTCCAGCGACGGAGAAGGATTGAAGCATCACCACTAGCGGTTGACTTCAACTACTTTTCATATTCAGCTCGGGTCGTCTCGCCTAGAATGATAAAATAAGAGGGCGGTATAAAGCGCCAGCAAGCCTTTCGTTTGATGAAGATCGGCACCCGTTAGCTTTTTGATTTTTTTTAGGCGGTAATGTAATGTATTAATATGGATATGTAGCCGCTTGGCTGTTTCCTTCAATGAACGATTACTGTCAAAAAAATATTTGCAGCGTCTCGATAAGCTCTTGCTCTCTTGCTATATTTTTTAGAAACGTTTGTATCAATAACAACTTTGTTTCGTCACTAATTTCTTCAAGCGCCATTTCGAGCGGCATTTCATCGTAAAATGTCATCCCATCGGCGATTGATGTGTACTTAAGAGCACGTTTAGCCGCTTGATAGCTTTTTTTTACCGTTGAAAGGTGTTCGATCGTGCCGACGCCAAATCTCGATTGCAGCTTGCCGTTTTTTTTCGAGCATTTGCTTGCATCGCTGTAGAACAGTAGCCAGCTGCTTTCTATGGTGTTCATGAACAGCTTTAAGCAAAAGGAAGCGCATCGTCCCCCAGCGGACAATAAAATCCTCCCTTTCATTCGGAAAGTACTCACGCAACCGTCGCAGGATTTCCCGCTCCACCGAAGGATCTGCCTGAACTAAACGCTCTTCCGTTTTTACTTCAATCAGTACACAGCATCTGTCAACCTCCAGCTCGATTCCAAGAATGCTGCCTTGTTCGTAGTCAGCTGACGTCGGTTGTTCTGTGTGCAGCAACCCATAAACGAACGACTCCAAGCCTTGGTACTTTGCTTCCAGTCGTTCGGAAGCATCCGCTTCTTGAATCATTAGCTCGGTCATACGTTTGACCCATTCGCCAAAGCCGATGATTTTTTCCGGAGCACCAGTAATGCCAATCACACCGATGACTTCATTGCGAAACATGATTGGCAGATTAATTCCCGGTTTGACACCTTCTAACCTCACCATATCCTTTTCTGTGATAATGAGCATCTGCTTTTGCGTGATCGCATGTTTAGCCCCTTCATGAAAGCGACCGACACGGCTTTGTTCTGTTGCAGCAACAATAATGCCGGCCTCATTAACGACGATCGCTTCCTCTTTTGTCATATCTGTAATTTCAATAACAATACGCTCTGCCAGCTTTGACAGCAAATGCATGTCGTCCACCACCTGCCTTATACGACCAGTGTATGACTTTTGACTGCAAAAATCTACGCCCAGCTAGAGAATCAGGCATCACTCGCTGTCTCGCCTCCGAGCTGAACGGCCGCCAGCCCTCCGATGATTAGTAGAACCCCCCCGATCTGAAGCACTGTCAATCGATCGTCAAGAAACATGACCCCGATGAGAGCTACCGCTAACACTCCGACTCCTGACCAAATCGAGTAACCGATGCCAATGTTCATCCCTCGCTTGAGGCTTAGTGAAAAAAATAAAATAAGACGACACTGCGAAAATAACCGTAACAGCTGTCGGTAACGGTGCGGTAAAGCTGTCGGTAAAGCGGGTCGTAATAGCAGCAATAACTTCCAAAAAAATAGCAATAAACAAGTATACATAAGCCATCATTCATTCATTCCTTTCATGTAGATCAATCCAACCGAGTTTCTCTAAAAGCTTATTCTAGTTCAAATCTGTGCACCGAGCTCTAACACGGCAACTCCTCCTATAATAAAAATAACCCCTATAGCTTGAACTTTTGTCAATCGCTCTTTTAAAAAGATTAAACCGATGGCTGCTACCAATATGACCCCAACTCCTGCCCAAATGGCATAGCCAATGCCAATGTTCATTCCGTAATGAAGGCTTTTGGCAAAGAAATAATAGGAAGCGATTATGAAAATGAGTGTCATGACGCTTGGTATGAGTTTTTTAAATCCATCCGAATAGCGCTAGCCACTGCGCCGATCACTTCTGAAATAATTGTCAATGCAAGAAAAAGATAAGCCATTTCCGTATCCTCCAATTTATTGTAATTTACTTGTATGGTATCCTACGTAAGAGCGGCAATTGAATCCGCAATGGCGAAGGATACGTTAATATCGAGTATACATCGATTTCTACATCTTGTATAATGATTATTAATTATATGAATATCAATATTATTGATGGAGGTTAGATTATGGAGCTTTCTGACTTGAAAGTATTCCAGGCAATTGCTGAAGAAGGCAGTATTTCGCGTGCCGCAGAAAAACTCGATTACGTACAGTCTAACGTGACAATGCGTTTGCGCCGGTTAGAGGAGGAATTAGGTGTCTTACTTTTTTATCGAAAGCCAAAGGGAGTACAACTCACAGAGAAAGGTTGATTTTCCGGCAATATGCAGATTCTATTTTGCAAATGGCGGACGAATCGGTCAAGGTTTTGCAAGATAATAAAACACCGAGCGGAACGTTGCGAATCGGTTTCGTTGAAACCGTAACGTGTGGCCAATTTATCAGCCTCATATCCTCTTACCAGTCGCAATACGAACAAGTGTCGCTGCGGTTAGAGACCGGAAATACTGTTCAATTGCTTGAAAGCCTAAAAAAACTATGAGCTCGATGCTGCGCTTGTAGCTGGAGAGCTATCGGCGGCAAACGTGACGATCGATTACGTACAAACGGATGAAATAGTTTTGCTGTCAGAAAAGAGCTTGGACGAATCTTCACTTTTGCAGCAGAGGTGGGCCGTCGCACCGAAGGGGTGCCCGTTCAGAAAAAGGCTGGAGCAATGGATGAAGGAGGAAGGGATAGCCTTACAAAACTTCATCGAGATCAGTTCGCTGGAAACGCTTTTAAGCAGTGTAAAGGCGAGGCTTACAGCTACGCTACTGCCAAGATCGGTAATAACAGGTGCCTATGAAGGTTTGCATATCCATACGATTCCTGAGCCTTACCGGTTGATCGAGACTGGGCTAATCAGAAGGAGGGATAAGCATACGAGCTCCGCTTACGAAGCGTTTGCAAAGCTGCTTAATGCTCAAGGACTGTAATAACCATTACGAAATATCATGAAATGCTCGAGACGAAAGCTGCTTATGCATGAGGGGATATTATCCAATCGATGCTCCGCCTAAAGTGAAAGCTAGAGCAAAAGAGCTCGGAGACGAGATTCTCCATGCTCTTTTTTGCTATCTTGTTCCTTTAATTGAGAGCAGCTCAGGCACAGTGACAAATTCAAAGCCTTTTGCCTTCATCTCCTGAATGACCGTACGTAAAGATGTGACAGTTCCCGATAGATCCATCGTCCAATCGCCACCGTCGTGAAAAAGAACGATAGCCCCCGGATGAATATTACCGAGAACGTTAGCCGTCGTTTCTGCAGCTGGATTTTGGCGCCAATCGAGAGAATCCACCGACCAGCCGATAATAACATTATCCATCGCGGCGATTTGCTTGACAACCTCCTCATTTAGTATGCCGTACGCGCTCTGAACAGCCTTGTATGAACACCAGTAATGTTCGCTATTTCTTTTTCGGTATTGCTGATTTCCTGTGCTCTTCGTTCGCTAGAGATTTCGATCAGATTAGGATGCCAATACGTATGATTACCGATTGCATGCCCTTCACTCACGATCCGCTTAACTAGCTCGGGGTGCCCTTTTGCTCTGGCTCCCATCACAAAAAAGGTTCCTTTCGCTCCTTCTTCCTTTAAAACGTCAAGAATTTTCGGGGTAAACCGCGGATCCGGTCCATCATCAAATGTTACCGCAATTTTCATCTCGTTTGCTGGTCCTCGTAAAAAAATCGTCTCCGGAAATTGTTGCTTAAGTAAATAGTTTGACGTTGCTTCCGGCTTACGCTTTTCAGCTTCTGATCCGCCTTCCGGCTGCGGTTCGTTTTTTGGATCCTGCTGCTGTACAAATGCGGCTTCACGATGCTCGGTCAATTGTGCCCCGAGATCGGCTCCCTGAGAAATAACAATTCCGATCGCTAGCATTACACCTACTCGTAACATTTAATATCGCCACCTTTTCCTTGATAGCTTGGCGGTAAGCGGCTGAAAATATTCGAGGATATTTAGAAAGGCCCGTCGAAAAGCTGGTGTTGTGAAATGGTGAACTGTAGAGAGCATGCGCGCAGCAGACAAACGATTGTAGTGGAAATCGATGATCACTGATCTAGTGCGGATCTGACACTCAAAAATAACCAAACACTATTCTCTCGAATAATGTTTGGTTTCGTCCTTCTACCCTTTAATTCCCGTAAAGCTTATTCCTTTGACAATTTGCTTTTCAAAGAAGAGAAAGGCAATAATGACAGGAAGGGAAGCAATAGCATTAACCGTCATCGGCAAAATATACGATTCGGAATAGGCGGAGTTAAACATTGGAATTCCGACAGGAAGAGTATACAGACTTTCAGAAACAATCGCCAAAAATGGCCAAAGAAAATTGTTCCAAGAACCGATAAAGGTCAAAATCCCGATCGCCGCAATCGCCGGTTTGGCTAATGGTAAGACAATACTCCAGTAGAGGCGCCAATAGCTGCACCCATCAATTTGAGCGCTTTCCATCAATTCATCGGGAACGCCGTCAAAAAAGCTTTTTAATATGATCACTCCAAGAGGAGCAGCAATCATCGGCAATATGAGACCCGCATACGTATCCAGCAAATTCATGCTCCCGATAATTTCGTACAAGGGAATAATCATTGCTTCCCCAGGAACCATCAAACCTGCAAGAAAGAAAATAAAAATCGTACGCCGGTAACGGAATTTCATTTTGGAAATCGCGAAAGCAGCCAAAGAAGTAATAATTAGTGTCAGGAAGGTTGTGATGATCCCGACGATAAAGCTGTTCCAAAGCCAGAGAAACACGTCGCTTCCTTGAATAATTTCCACGTAATTAACGATGGTGTACGGCGGTAAAAACCACTCCAGTGGATTTGTTGTCGCCATATTGGACGGCTTTAGCGAAACAAAAATCATCCAGACGAGCGGAAAAATAAACAGCAAAGCGGTGATTAAAGCGCCGAATACTTTTAGGCGTCGCAACGGGTCGCGACTCCGTGTTAGTAAAACATTGTCCTTGCTCATATCATTCTCCCTCCTCTACCGCCAAAGCGCAGCTGCACGATCGATAAGATGAGAAGGACGATGAACAAAATGTACGATATGGCTGCTGCATAGCCGAGATCGTAGCGAACGAAGCCCATTTCGTAAATGTATTGGATAATCGGGCGAGTCGCGGTGCCAGGACCACCGTCAGTAATTAACAAAATTTGTGCAAACACTTTAAACGACCCAAGCACTTGCAGCAATAATACAACTCTTCCAATCGGAATTAAATTCGGCAGCGTAATGTTCCAAAACATCTCCGACCTCGTCGCTCCATCGATTTCAGCCGATTCGTACAAATCATCGGGAATATTTTGGAGTGCGGTTAAAAACAAAATCATATTAAAGCCGACCGTCCACCAGAGCGTCACTCCGACGATGCTTACCCAGGCCAATGAAGGTGTTGCGAGCCAAAAGGGCTCCGCACTGCTACCGAACATTTGGATAATATTATTGACAACGCCAATGTACGGCTGGAGCATAAAAATCGCGACAAACGAAATGACGGAAACCGATAAAATGCTTGGTATAAAAAAAAGCGCCGCGAAAAAAAGGTTTTCAGCCTCGTATTCAAATTCGCCATTAAAGCAAGGCCAAGCGCGAGCAGAACCATTGTCGGCGTCGAAAGCAAAACGAACAGCGTCGTATTGCGAAACGATTCCCAGAAATTCGGATCTGTGAACAGGCTTTGATAGTGTGCAAGACCTACAAACTCCTGCTTTTCGATCAAAGTCCAATTAAAAAAAGCTCATCTGCATGCCTTTAAAAATCGGATATACGGTAAACACAACATATGCGAGAAAAAACGGAAGGAGGAAGTAAGCTGCTCGTAAATCATCCTTCCACGTTAGCTTTTTCATTTCCATCACCTGCCTTTTAATTTATGATCACTTCAATGTCATGAATCATCCGCTCAATACCTTCCTCAGGTGTTAAGCGTCCGGCCAGTATTTCATCAAGGCTACGAATCATTTCCGTCTCCGCTGCATTATAATAAATCGTCGTTTCAGGAAAAACGACTTTGTCAGCGACCTCTACATAGTTGGGACGGTAAGGTAACGATAGAAATTCCTCTGATTCTAGCACATCCTTTTTGGTCGGGATGTGGCCTGCCTCCGCCCAAATGGCGCCCTGTTCACCGGCATACTTCAGAAATTGGAGCGCAGCCAGCTCCCGTTCCTTTGACGTTTCATCCTTAATCGGCAAAATCAGCGTATGCGAATCACCGTGTGCCGCCGGGTATTCAAACAATTGCGGTAAAGGCAATGCCGTAAAGCTGAAATCATCGGTTGCTTCCCAAATTCCCGTTGCCCAAACCCCGGTCATCGTCGTAACGGCTTCCCCACTTTGAAAATTCTGATAAAAATCAGCGATGTGTAACGGAATAAGCTCCTCCTCATGATAGAAGCTGGCAATATACTCGATCGCTTTGATGGCAAGCTCTTTATTAATCGTTATTTCCGGGTCGCGCATATCACCTGAAAACATCGGTTCGCCACCAAGCTGAAAATACAAATCACGCCACCAGCGAAACGGATCCGCTCCACCCGAAGAAATTGACAACGGATTTTTATCTGGAAGCGCTTCTTCGCGCGCTTAAAAAAATCTTTCAACCCTTCTGGTGTTTCTTCCAATATCGGCTCGCCGTTTTCGTCTAACAGACCGGCCTCATTCGCCAAATCAGTATTGATATACCAAATAAATGGGTGGGTATCGATGGGGAGCGCATAGGTTTCACCGTTTATTTTCACCGCCTCCATCACATTATCGTTATAATCGGTAAAATCAAGACCGATTTCCGTTGCCAATTGATCGAGCGGAATCGTCAACCCTTGATTCACTAATTCAGGCAAGGTCGACGCATGCGAAATCGCAACATCTGGCCCCCGATTAGCAGCAACGCTTGTGACGAGCTTTGTATAGTAGTCACCCCAGTCTTGTAATACTAAATCGACATAAACCTCGTCCTGATTATTGTTAAAGCCATCGACGATCCGTTCCATAAACTCAAGATCCCCTCCAGTGAATAATACCCAGAAAGTAATCAGCTTTCTTCCATCAGCCGTCTGTCTGCGGATTGGCCACACGACACGAGCATAAGTAAGGCAATTAAAGATACAAGGAGTCCATTCAGCCGTTTCATATCATATCTCCTTTCCATTCTCATTTTTCTGCCACTCCACATTTACGGGCAATAGGAACTGCTAGGTTTTTCGTCTCTTTAAGCTGAAGCACCTACAATGAGGCAGAAATTGACTCTGACGCTTAGCTTAAAATGGCGAAAAATAAATATAAAACAGCACGTCTATCCATTATATTGTCATGATCAAAGAAAGATTCTCGAAGCGTCTATTCGAGCTAAACTATTAAGCTAAGGAACCGTATAATCATAGAGTAACTACCAAAATAGACAAGAAAGCTCGTTCAGTTATCGAAGTTGTCCACAGTCGCTCGTAAGCTTAGCGGAGGTCACCTAAAAGAATAAAAGGATTAGCTCCTATTCGTCCTGTACCTTCCTAGCTCCTTTTCAACACGCGATTGATATCCCGTTATTTTATCGTTTACCTTGAGTAACTCTCTTTCCTTTATGTAGGAATAAATTGTATCTCCTTTCATTAAAGTGTCAGAAATAGTGAATAAACCCAGCTCGTTTATCGGTTTTTTTCGCTATGGCAATAGCTCGTAACCGCTTCCACATCTCTGCATCATGATAGTACCTTACTTCTCCACTTTTAGGCAACTTATACTTTTTCCATCTGTCCCCCCTATCTCGTTTTACCAT
Source organism: Bacillus sp. JCM 19058 (assembly GCA_001310555.1). The sequence goes on along the minus strand of BAXO01000060.1, from coordinate 14,390 downwards.
TCAGGATATCAAAACAGTGGGCAAGAGTAAACGAAACATTTTTACACTTTGGAAATGAAGAAGCTGCCCAAAGGTTATTTGACAGACCTTTTAGGACAGCTCTAAAATATTATGTGTTTCTCAAAGTTGGAGCGAATTAGCGGCTCGCATCTAGAAAAGCAAAAATGGTTCGGTTACGAAGCCAAAACGACCTCAGTAATAATTTCATGCGATTTAAATTTAGTAAAATTCTTTTTGATCACTGTTACTTTTCGATAAGTAAGATGCTTTTTGAATTCACTGATCGCTTCAGCTGAGCCCGTCAAATAAATCGTATGCCAGCCGGATTGCTTTGCTATTTGTTGAATCCTTTGCGCCAAATTCTTGAACCAGCGCTGCTGATTGGCATCGAGGCGCTGCTCAAATTGGTCTACATGTGTGGCACCGGAAGCCATTCGCTCTGATGCAGCAGTGCCTTCGTATTCCTTCCAATCCTCATCATCTATATCCCAAGTGTAGGACAGTTCACGTTCAACCTTGCCGAGGCTTGTCTCAATCGCAATAACATCGAGCTTTTGTACAACTAGCACGCCCACTTTAGGGAAGGCTTTTTGGATGTGTTCAAGCTGTTCAAGCGCGGGGTGTTTTTCCCACCTAAATTCGTTTTCGACACTGACATGCAGCCTTTTCAGCTGCCATTTCCCATCGGCCGAACCGAGAAAAACGATGCTCCGTGGCAGGCTTGTTTGCAATTCCAGTATTTCTCTTGCAGCTTGTTTTTTTTAATTTTTTTATAGGCGGCCAGCTCTTCCTTATTGCTTGCGGCAATGTATTCTTCGAGCTTCTTCAGTCCATTTTTCAGGCGAATTTTCCACTCGCCCTTCTTTTGATTCCTAATAGACTGATCCGTGTTCAAATAAATCGTTAAGCAGCCGCCTTCACACCTTTGTTTTCGTAATTGCCGGAGCTCTTCTGCTAATGCCATCTATACAGTCCTCCTTTAATGTTGGAGAGCTCGATCTCCACAGATAGAGATCTATTACCTAAGTTCTCCTTGATTAAACCTATGATGGCGAGAAACTATTCATTCATCACGAGACCGCCGTCCACGTAAAGAATTTGCCCGGTAATAAAATTGCTCCAATCTGATGCCAAAAACAGAACAGGACCAACCACATCCGCTGGGGTTGCTAATCGTTTTAGCGGTGTTTGTGCAATGATCATATCCTTCACTTCTTCCTTGGTCGCCGCACTCGCTCCGGTCGGATAAACGAGTCCAGGAGCTACGCAGTTCACTCTAATTCCGTATTGTCCCAATTCGGAAGCAAGATTCCTGCTATAGCCAAGCAATGCCGACTTCGCTGTAGTATATTCATGATAGGGGACAATTGGCCTTGCCACGAGGTTGCTCGCTACATTCACAACCTGGCCTCCACCTCGTTTTTTCATCGTTTCGACGACTAGCTGACATAAATGATGGGTCGAACGAAGCGTACCGTTTATTTGCTCCTGATAATCCGCCCAGTGCAATTCGGAAAAAAAGCTTTCGTCTCTCCGGATCAAATGAATAAGAGGCAAAGGCATTATTCACCAAAACATCGATTCGCCCTGCCTCAAGCTCCACCTCGTTAATCATTTCACGCACTGCCTCGGCTGACGTGACATCAGCTCGGATCGCCCAAGCATCTCCACCTAAACTCTGACATTCACGAACAACGTCCGCAGCTGCCGCTTCACTTTGATAGTAATTGACAACGACTAATGCCCCCTCCTTGGCGAATCCACGGGCAACGGCGGCTCCAATTCCCCGACTTGCTCCGGTCACGACAATCACCTTACCATTAAACATTAGCAACCTCCTCTACTTTCCCGGGAGCAGCTCCTCGCTTACCCATCCCGACATTTCTAATCGATGCTCGATCAAGCCTAGCTCCGTGTATGTATTTGCTGCGTCCTGAAGCAAGTTCAGTTCAAGAGCACCAAGCCCGGCTGCAGCTGTTGCTGCGGAAACGCTCGCTTCATTTCGAAGCGCGATAATCGCCTCATTCGTTTCTGTTTCGGTTCCGTCGATTGCATAGTCTGCTGCGAGCATAGCTGCTTCTTCTGGAGAATCAATCATCCATTGGGCACTAGTCTGGTATGCCTTCAGAAAGCGGCGCAGCAAATCACCCTTTTCTTCATAAACCTTTGTCGTAACAACAAACAGATCGCTTGGAAAATTCAAGTAATCCTTAATCTCGATCACGTCTACTGCGCCGAGCCCTTTTTGCCCTGCTAGGAACAATCCTGTATCCGTCGCCGCCGTAGCATCGACTTGCCCTTGCAACAATGGAGCAAAGTTTAATACTCCCGTTTCCACAATGGTCACATCTTCTTCTGACAATCCGACCTGATGAAGGAGTAAGAGCAAATTTTGCCTCGTGCCGCTTGCCAGACTGTAAACCCCGATCGTTTTTCCCTTTAAATCTTCGGGTGAGGAAATTCCTGTTTCCTTTAACGCGACGACATTAAAGACATTTTGGGGGTAAATGTTATAGATGACTTTCAATTCTTCTCCTTGATCCAGTGCCGAAAACAGTGAACCCGGATCAGTAAAGGCAATATCTGCTTGTCCGGTCAGGATATTTTTTATTGCGTCACCACCTCCGGCTCCGGGAATATACTCAAGCTGGAGTCCTTCTTGACTGAAAAAGCCCTTTTCTTCATCGACTAATAGGTTGGTCTGTTCAGAAATTGGCTGACTCCAGCTGGCAACGCGGATTGGCTCCAGCTGCTCACGCTCAGCTTGGACGCATGAAGTCAAAATAAAGAGCAGGCTTACGAGCATTGCATAGTACATTTTAACCATTACTTGTCACTTCTTTCTCGGTTGTTATACGCCTTCAAAACTAACCTTTCCAGTAAATAACTTGCCTGATAAAGTCCGATTCCAAAAAGCGTTAATAGCAATAGCACCGCAAACATTAGCGGCGTATCCATCATCCCTTGCGAAGCGATAATCAACGCACCTAGCCCTTGACTCGCTCCGATAAATTCACCGACGACTGCTCCGACGATTGCCAGGATAACAGCGATTCGAAAGCCAGCCATCATTGTCGGTAATCCAGCCGGGATTTTTAATTGAAATAGGATTTGCATGCGACTCGCCCGCAATGAGCGAAACAGCTCCAGCTTGTTGCGCTCTACGTGCTTGACCGCGCTCATCGTATTTTCTAGTAATGGAAAAAAACATACTAGGGCAGTAATAACAACCTTTGATGTCATTCCAAACCCGAACCACAAAATAAATAACGGCGCCAGAGCGAGCTTGGGAACAGCCTGGCTTGCGATCACGTATGGCATTAGGAGGCGATGCATAAATTCGAGCTCACCCATCAGAATTCCGACCGTAAGACCGAGCACCGCACCAATAAACAAGCCGAGCATAACTTCCTGAAAGGTTTGCCAAATATGCGGCAGGAAATAGCCTGAGCGGAAGCCCTCGATGAACGTTTGCATGACAACGGTCGGACGTGGCAAAACGATTTCGGGGAGACTGCTTGCGACTAGCTGCCAGCCGACAATCAGCAGTAGGAATAGAAGGACTGAATACGTTTTTGCGTGTATTCGTTTCATCGTCCACCCTCCCCCATACTTCTCCTAATGTCGAGACAAAGCTTATTGAAGGCTGCACTATAACGCGTTTCCAGCGTCCGCTCGCCAATAGCTACGCGATACTCCTGGACAAGTCTCCCCTTTTCCACTATCATAATCCGTTCTGACAAGTAGACCGCCTCAGCAATATCGTGCGTAATAAATAAAACCGTGATTTGGTTAAGGCGGCAAATGTCTGACAGCTCCTGTTGTAGTTCCTCTCTTGTAATGGCATCGAGGGCAGCAAAGGGCTCGTCGAGAAACAGTAACGATGGCCGGTTCATTAAGGCACGGGCGAGAGCGACCCGGCTTTGCTGTCCTCCGGATAACACGCTTGGGAAATCGTTCAAGTGTTGTCGCAAGCCAACCATTTCCAGCAATTCAGTGGCTCTTTTTTTCATTTCGTTTGTTACCGCTCCCTTCAGCCGAGCCGGCAACAGCACATTAGCGAGGACGCTTTTCCACTCGAGCAATGTCGGAGATTGAAACACAAAACCCGAACGCTCAGAAGGCTTCTCTACTTTGTTGCCATCATATCGAACGGTTCCACTTGTCGGCTGAAGAAGTCCGGAGGCAACTTTTAGCAAAGTAGTCTTGCCACACCCACTCCTTCCGACGATCGACAGAAACTCTCCATTGCGCGCTTTTAAGCTGACCTGTTCAATAATGCGCTCAGACTGATCATAATTAAAGCTCACTTGTTCCAGACTTAAACCTGACATGTTCCTATCCACTCCTAATCAACATACGGAGCCAAGCGCTCGGCGTAGCTCTCAGCACTGTGTTCAATATCAACCATTCGAACGAAATCGGCTAAATTAAAGCGTCCATCATGATGCCAGCCAGCTTCAGGTGAGGTCATTTGACCGAGAGCAGCAATTCGAGTAACACCGGCTTCTCCAAGCTGCTCTGACCAAGCAAACAGCTCTTTAGGAGGAGCAGCGAGCCCGACTGATTGCAGAAGCGAGCGGAACGGGAGCAGCAACGAGATGATGTCTTGCAAACGGTCGAACGCAATTACTTGAATCGTTCGATTAAGCGGACTTGGTTTCAACTTCTTCTGCTCCCCGTAATAGGCAACTGTCCATGCGCTTGCTTCATCTCCTATCACCTCCGTTTTGGCAGCAGATAAAGCTGTAAATTCCTGCTCCTGCTTCCACTGACTAAATAAGGCTGCTTCTTCCAGCGACAAACGCCGGCGTGGATATTTATGTTCGAAATTGTTTAATTCGTGGGCCAAACACCGGGCAAACTCTTGCGGAGATAGGCTACCCCCTTTTTGTACAAAGATAATATGCGGTGAGTAGCAGCCTTGCTGATCGTAAAAGGCAACATCCCTCCCTGCCGCTGTGGCTGTTTGCCAGCCTTTATGTGAATCGAGCGCTTGGTGTGCCACGATACTGAAGCTCATCTTATGACCGAAGGGGAGAAACGGTGTAGAGGCAGGAACGTTCGCTCGAATGCGCTCAAGCGTTTGAGTGGAGCCATACGCGGCAATGAGATCGGCTTGCTCAAATAGAGGTTTCTCTCGCTCTTGATTGCCCCCCTTCCACCATACAATAGCTAAACATCTCGCTAATCGTGGTTCTCTTCTGCTCAGCAGCTCGGCAAACCAACCAGCAAATAGCGGTTCCGCACTTGAAACCTTTCCGATACCTCCCGCTTTGACGAGCAAACCCGAAATTAAGCTCCACAGCGGCAAAGCCGGAACATTTCCTGCCAAATATGCACAGCCAGTTCAGGTCCAACCGCTTTTGAGAAGCCCTGCTTAACGCGCGGTTGGAGCTATCAAGTATCGCTGGGTTTCCGAAATCCTCTACTAAAAAAAACGAAGCAGTTCATGCTGACGAAACGTTTTCAAATAGGATGTTAATCCGAGTCGAATCATTTTCTCGTCATAGCCGGTTACGATTGGGAGCAGCTCTTCTGCCTTTTGCCGGTATGGATTCGTGCGATCAAGCAGCTGCTCGATTACATCGCTAATAATTTCGACAATTTCTGTGACCTTCAGCTGCTTTAATATGCTGCACGAATGGTGTCTTACTTGTTTTACCAGCTCGCTTTGCTGTTCAAGTGACAGCAGCGGGACCTTTACCTCGAGGTGCTTGCTACCGGTATGAAAAGTGAGCGTTTCATACTCAGGCGTTAGGCCGACAATGTCGGGAATATAGCCAGCTCTTTCAATCATGATGACTCTCCTTTGTTGCCTGCAGAAGCTCTTCCATTGCAAGTGAGCAGCCGCGTGCTTCTGTACCTTTTGCCCGCCTTAACAATCGAAAACCTCCTTCTTCTTCAATTCCGATATCTTCGGTTAATATCGTCGTCACTGAGTTCATGTTCGCCAAATCGCAGTGAACCAAGAGACCGGCCTCGCCAATTACTCGCTTGCCTGTGAGCGGATCGACGACACGTGTACGAATCCAATGCGGCCCTGTTTTAAGCGACGGAACGACGGCATTTCCACTGTCATAAAACTGTGTACTTAATTCTGTCATTCCATACATATTGATACAATCGCTTCGACAAACGCCAAAATAAATCTGCAGCCGCTCATAAAAATCATCTGCTGCAAGCTCACGCGACTGGTTTTTAAAGCCGCCCGTATCAAGAATACGGCTTCCGGCAGGCAAAGAAAAACGTCGACCAATCCGTTCAAACTCGTCCAGTACGTGAACAAAGCTATAGCTCGCTCCTAAAAGCGCAACCGCTTCTCCTGTTCTTTCCGCTCTTTCCAGCATCGAAAGCAGGCGCGAATAGTCGATTTCCTGCTCTTCGATAAAGTAGCTGCTTTCCTTCGTCAAAGTGTTCCTTTGCGAGCGCTAAATAATGAGCGAGTGACGAATGAGGCAATGCTTTTTCCGTCGGAAATAGAATCCCCATTTGTATCCTTGTTCCTTCCTTCATAAACCGCCGCCGGAAATTTAGGAGCATCGACTGATCGTATAGCTGAAGTGTCGCATGATAATGCTTCCCTTTCACTCCTTGCGTCGTACCACTCGTCATAAAAATTGCTCGTGACTGCTCGGGATCCTGGCAGCTTAAGGTCAGCTCCTTAAAAGCAGAAAGTGGTACGGGGGGAATGTCGAGCCACGATTTAACCGTTCGCGGTGTTTTTCCTTTACTTCGGCAATACTGCTCGTATGGCAGGTTGCTTTTAAACTGATAGGCAAACAATCGCAACGCCAGTTCGTCAAATCCTTTTTCAGACCAATCGCTCTCTTCAAAAAAATTTTGAAATAAACCTTAAAACTTGCTCGTTCTCATTCATTGAATTCATTCCTTTTTATTTGGGTCTTCGGGAAAAAGTAGCTTTAGCTTTCTTATACAGGTTCGAGCGGCAAATACAGCTGCGCAGGAAGCAAGCTCTGTTTTCCATCTAGTAGGTAACTGCCAATGTGAAACAAACGGCCACTTGAGCATGTTAAATTGGGAGGCGAGAATTGTTGCAAGCAGGCGCACTCAACGAACGCCAGCTTATTTCAACATCGTCTGAGCCGCTAACTCCATCCATCCTCCGCTCCTTTGCTCGAAAGGCACGCACGCTTGCTATGCACTCAATCCTTATACAAAAGAAAAAAAACACTCCGCCAATGCAAAGTGCTCCCTCTTTCACACAATCCCTGCGCTGGCATGATCCAACAGGTTCCAACGGTCTACAACAGATTAGTTGTACTCTCAGCCCTCTCCTCGGACTCCCGGTTACTCTATTAAATTATCTCTTGATGCCAGTCTATCTTTTTGAACAGAAAAATGCAAGAGCTTAAGAGCCAATTCTTAGCTGCCAAAAAACAGTTTTACTAAAAAGCTCGCCATTATTTTTATTTAGGTCAGAGAATGCAGATCAAGAAACATTTGGAGGGGGAGAGAAAAGCTAACAGTAAAAAGTGCTTGATGAGAGCACGCCTGCCCATACGAGTGTTTCGACGGTTGAGCTGACGGTTCCGACACTTCAACTGGTTTTTCCGACGGTTGAGCCGATGGTTTCGACGCTTCAGCCGGTTGGGCCGGCGGGGTGGCGCTTCATCATTTTTCAGAGGTTTCGCCAACTATAAAAAAAATTGCCGAAACCATTTACAATTTAAATTTTGTATAGTATAGTTGATTACACAACTAATCAACCAATCAATTAAACAACAGAGCAACCTGAAGGAGGGAGCGTGTGAAACCAAATCTTGATGATTCTCAGCCGATTTTTCAACAGATCGCCGATTCGATAAAAAATGAAATTGTTGACGGACACTTGAATGAAGGGGATCAAATACCTTCAACGACAGAGCTTTCACAGTTTTATCAAATTAACCGAGCAACAGCTCAAAAAGGGTTGAACGTCCTTGTCGATGCTGGTCTTGTCCACAAAAAAAGAGGGATCGGTATGTTTGTTCAGAAAGGAGCAAAAAAAATGTTACTTGTTGAGCGTGAAAAAGGGTTTTATAAACAGTTTGTCCTGCCACTTCTTAATGAAGCCAAGCGCATTCAGCTGCCGGAGGATGCTGTTATCCAAATGATAAAGGAGAGTAAACAAAATGATTAGCGTACAACAGATGACTTTTCACTACGATAAATCGCTTGCGTTGAAAAATGTTTGCTTTGAAGAGAAAGAGCCAATTATTACTGGCTTATGGGGTCGAAACGGTGCAGGGAAAACAACCTTAATGAGACTACTGGCTGGGCAGTTATACCCTCAACAGGGCAAGCTTCAAGTGTTAGGGCAAACCCCTTTCAACAATGAAGAAATCCTTCAGAGTGTTTGCTATATGCAAGAAAATCATCCTTTTTCTACCCTCTGGAATGTTGACGATGCGCTGCGCTTTGGCCGTTATTACAATCCGAACTGGATGAAGCGACAGCTGAGCGATTAATTTCCTTATTTGAATTACCTCGAAAGAAGAAAATTAGACGGTTTTCAAAAGGGATGCAGACGGCAGTTCAATTGACAATTGGCTTAGCGAGTCAGGCACAAATAACGATTATGGACGAACCAACAAACGGATTGGACGCTCACTTTCGGAAGCTGTTTTACCAAGTCTTGCTGGACAGCTATGAGGAAAATCCGCGTTTCATTTTGCTCTCCTCCCACCATATTGATGAAATTGAGCCTCTTTGCGAAAAGATCGCAGTCGTCCACGATAAACGAGTGACCATGCACATACCAGTCGAGCAGCTGCAAATGCAAGGGATTGTGTTAACTGGCCCATCGGCTGCCATTGAAGCTGTTACAAAAAAAACGTTGAAATTATTGAGGAGAAGAAAATCGGTAAGCAATTAACGGTCATGCTAAATGAGCGCTACACGGAAGCTTGGAAGGACACCGCACAAAAAGCTGAAATCTCCATCGAAAAGGCGCCATTACAAGATTATTTAGTGAACATCACTCACCGCAAACAGGAGGCTGCTGTACAATGAGTACATTTATAGGGACATTCCGACTCATTTACGAGGATATGAAAAGCCAATTTATGATCTTTTTTTTGGATAACATTAGCTATTTCCTTCATCTTTGTAGGGATTGGCACAGTGTTTAAGCCTGATAATTTTCACATGTACATTTCCGGTCCTTTTTTAGGAATATTGGCCTTTTACCCGTTCTTTGTCTATCGCTACGTTTATCAATACAACCTTGCCTTTGGCGGAACTCGTGCCCAATTTTTTTAAAAGCATGTATCTCAATGGCCTTTTGTTTGTCGTTACTTCGGTCATTGTTCTCAACGTTCTGTATCAATTGGCGACACTAATCTATAATCAAGGACTCGGAACAACGAAAATCATCCACATTGGTCAATTAATCGAATCTAGCAATGGCTTTATTTACTTGTGGCTCGATACACTAGTGGCTCTGTTTCTCTTTGGCTTCTCCTTTTTGATTGCTTCGATTACTTTTAGGTTCGGGCTAACAAAAAGTCTAGTCGGTGCAACAATACTACTATTAGCTCTTGTCATTTGGGTGACTTTCGCTGATATTACCCCTCTAATTGATTTTATTGTTTCGAATACCTTTACCTTCTTTCAAGTTATCGGTTTGATTGGAGTCGTAGCCTTTGTTGCTACGTACCCGATAATGATTAATGCTCCGCTGACGAGCGCAAGGGAACGATGAGTTTCACTGTGGGGTTTTGCGAAGTGTGTAATATAACCAGAGGATACTTGGTGGCTATACTTTGCCAGCCGATATCGTTTGTTTATCAGCCGAGGACCACTTCCCTCGGCTGAGTTCTCTTTATCGTATGACTTCGTATAGTAGTGCGGGTGCTTTGACTGGTTTATTTGTAATTGAATAGGCTTGCTTTACAACATTCATGACCTCGGCTACATCCGTGCGATTGCTGTGCAATCGAGCCAGTACCTCACCCTCTTCGACACGTTCACCGATTTTCTTCGCTAGCACGATTCCGACGGCTAAATCAATATCTGCATCCTTTGTCGCTCGTCCTGCTCCTAACAGCATAGCTGCTGTCCCGATTTTATCAGCGACGATTTCGGAAACGAAGCCGGGCTGTTCTGCAATAACCTCGGAAATGTGCTTCGCTGTAGGCAGCTTGTTTGGATCATCAGCAACTGCCGGATCGCCACCTTGTGCCTCGATGAACGTTTTTAGTGTCTTCAGTGCTTTTCCGGATCGAATCGCTTCCTTTAGTTGCTCGCGCGCTTCTTCGGCAGAGGATGCTTTACCGGCAAGCTGGACCATATGACTGCCTAAAGTAAGGCAGAGCTCCCGCACGTCTTCCGGCCCTTTACCGTGAAGCACGTCAATAGCTTCTTTGACCTCTAAAGCGTTTCCGACAGCGAGGCCAAGGGGCTGATTCATATCAGAGATGACAGCGAGCGTTTGGCGACCGAGTTTATTTCCGATTGCGACCATTGTTTCGGCCAGTTCTATTGACTGCTCGAGCTTCTTCATGAACGCACCGGATCCCGTTTTCACGTCAAGGACAATCGCGTCAGCACCAGAGGCAATTTTTTTACTCATGATCGAGCTGGCAATTAGAGCAATTGAATTGACGGTCCCTGTCACGTCGCGTAGGCTGTACAGCTTTTTATCGGCGGGTGTTAAATTTGCGCTTTGCCCAATAACTGCGAGCTTGTTTTGATTGACAAGCTTAAGAAATTGTTCGGTTTCGATTTCTACGTGAAAACCTGGAATGGCTTCAAGCTTGTCAAGCGTTCCGCCGGTATGACCGAGTCCGCGTCCCGACATTTTTGCAACCGGGACTCCTAAGGCAGCGACGAGCGGAGCAAGCACAATCGTCGTTTTATCGCCTACGCCGCCGGTCGAGTGCTTATCGACTTTCAACCCGTTTACTGCCGACAGATCGATTTGTTCCCCTGATTCGACCATGGCCATCGTTAAGTTCGCACGTTCGGCTGCACTCATATTTTGAAAAAAATATAGCCATAGCCATCGCTGACATTTGATAGTCGGGAATATCTCCTGCCGTATAGCCTTGAATCACGAAGTCAATTTCTTTTTTACTCAGCTCAAGTCCGTCCCTTTTTTTTCTCAATCAGATCCACCATTCGCATCAATGACTCATTCCCTTCATTACTTTACTCATCTACATGTGCCACGATTTCCTTCACCAGTGATATGAATTTCGGCTTTGTTCGGTTAGCCACTTCCACTACTTGTTCATGCGAAATCCCTTCAATCTCTTCACCGATGGCCATATCAGTAACACAGGAAACACCGATTACCTTCATCCGGCATGCTTAGCAACAATGACCTCAGGGACGGTTGACATCCCAAGCACATCGCCGCCAAGGTTACGCAGCATCACTAGCTCCGCTCCCGTCATGTATGTCGGCCCAGTAATACCGGCATAGATTCCTTGCTTAATATCAATGCTCAGATCAGATGCGATGTGACGAGCCAACTCAACGTATTCCGGTGTGTAAGCATGACTCATATCCGGGAAGCGAGGGCCGAGCTCTTCTGAATTTGGCCCGATTAATGGATTGGCTCCTGTCATATTTAAATGGTCGGTAATAATCATTAAATCTCCAGGCGAAAAGGTTTTGTTCATTCCGCCGCAAGCATTTGTAACAATAATTAGCTCAACACCGATTTGCTTCATGACCCGAACCGGAAACGTTACTTCCTGCATTGAATAGCCTTCGTAATAATGGAATCTCCCTTGCATTGCAACCACATCTTTGCCTTTCAACTGACCGCTTACCAATTGTCCGGCATGTCCTTCAACTGTCGATACTGGAAAATGAGGAATTTGTTCATAAGGTAGCTGAACGGCATTCGTTATGTCGTTGGCGAGATCACCAAGCCCGAACCGAGAATGAGACCAATTTTCGGCTTTCTATTTAATTGTTCTTCCAAAAAAGCAGCTGCTTCCTTTATGTTGTCGATAAGATTGCCCATATGTATCTCTCCTTTTACACGTTTTCGATTATCGCTTTAACCAACGCTAAAAAATCCGCTTTGACTCGTTCAGTCGTTTCGATCACTTCTTCATGCGTAAGCGCTGCGGTAAAATTCCGGCAGCCATATTAGAAATACAAGATAAGCCGAGCACTTCCATGCCGGCATGTCTGGCAACAATCACTTCAGGCACGGTTGACATGCCGACCGCATCCCCGCCTAGCTTGCGGAGCATACGGACTTCTGCCGGAGTTTCGTAAGCAGGTCCAGTATTGGCCACATAAACACCCTCTCGAATGCTCACACCGAGCAAATTAGCTTGCTCCCGTGCGAGACTGCGCAGCTTTTCGGAATACGCATGGGAAAGGTCCGGAAATCGTACACCAGCGCTTTCATCATTCGGACCGATTAATGGATTTTGACTCATATTATTAATATGATCAGAAATAATCATTAAATCACCAGCTCGGTACGCTTCATTGATCCCACCAGCGGCATTCGTGACTATGATGGTCTCGACTCCGAGCTGCTGCATGACCCGAACCGGTAACGTCACTGTATCGAGACTGTACCCTTCATAAAAATGAAAGCGCCCTTGCATCGCGATAACCTGCTTGCCTTCCAGTGCCCCATAAACGAGCTGTCCGGCATGACCCGCCACCGTCGAAACTGGAAAGTGCGGAATGTTATCGTAAGGTATTTTAAGCGGTTTTTCAATTTCGTCTGCTAGCACTCCTAAACCTGAGCCGAGGATCAGCCGATTGACGGCTTATTGTTTATTTTTTTTTGTAAAAATGTTGTCGCTTGCTGTAGCGTTTGTTGATGAACCATAGATAGCTTCCCCTCTCTAAAAATAATCGTTCATTGGAGCCGCCCTTACTCTTGCTGACAATTACTCCATAGCTCTTGATAACTTTAGTTAATGAACGATGCTGCTGCCTTCTTTAAATTTCACTTAAAAAGCTCGTCCCATGCTGCGGCAACTGAATGCTAAAGTTATCAGCAATCGTCGCACCGATATCGGAAAAGGTTTGTCTTACCCCTAAATCGTTTGCAGTCTCCTGTTTCCTGTGATGGACGAGCAGCGGAACATATTCTCTCGTATGATCCGTTCCATGATGGGTTGGATCGTTGCCGTGATCGGCAGTAATAATTAATAAGTCGTCTTCCCTTAAGCGATTTAACACAGCTTCAAGCTTCCGATCAAATTGCTCGAGCGCTTCACCATAACCGATCGGGTTTCGACGATGGCCATAGAGCGCATCAAAATCGACAAGATTAATAAAGCTGATTCCCGTAAAGTCCTGTTGCATCGTGCCTAGTAATTTTTCCATCCCGTCATCATTAGAAACGGTTCGAATCGCTTTCGTAATCCCTTCCCCATCATAAATATCAGAGATTTTGCCTAGCGCAATCGAGTCAAAGCCTTGATCTTTAAGCTCGTTCATCACGGTGCGCTCAAACGGCTTTAGGGCATAGTCATGGCGATTAGCGGTGCGCTGCCACTCACCGCCCTTTCCGATAAACGGGCGAGCAATGATTCGTCCAAGCATATACTCCGGCTTTAACGTCAATTGACGGGCCTTTTGACAAATCTCATAGAGCTCTGTTAAAGGGACAACCTCTTCATGAGCAGCGATTTGCAGAACGGAATCGGCAGACGTATAAACGATCAACGCGCCAGATTCAACGTGCTCGCTTCCAAGCTCTTTTATAATTTCTGTCCCCGAAGCGACTTTATTTCCGATCACCTTACGCCCCGAGAGCGTCTCAAGCTCTTCTATTAATTCCTGCGGAAAACCGTCAGGAAAGACGCGAAAAGGCTTGCGAATATGTAAACCCATAATCTCCCAATGGCCTGTCATCGTATCTTTGCCGAGAGAAGCCTCCTGCATGATCCCATAATGACCGAGTGGCTGCTCAACCTTTTCAATACCTTTGATTTCCCGAATGAGACCTAACCCGAGCCTCTCCAGATTCGGCAATGTTAGTCCATTCATCCTTTCAGCAATGTGACCTAATGTGTTGGCACCCGCATCACCAAACTGTTCGGCATCTGGAGCCGCTCCAATCCCTACAGAATCCATGACAATTAAAAATATTCGATTAAACTGTCGATCTGTCACTGTACATCCTCCCTCTTTTCATTCCGAGCGATCAGGAATACCTACCGTATCGTCGGAAGAAATTGCACTTCCAAAAAAAATCTCCGTATCGTCAGTGAATGACTGTATTTCGAAACATTTGCTGTCTCTGCGGAAAAATTGCGCTTCCGGAGATACTTTTTATGAAAATCGCGCTTCCGGTAATATTCTGGCGAAATAATCGCACCTTCTACCCGTGAAAAAAAACGCTTCTGTATTGTACAGGCGAAATATACGCGCCTTCATCATAGTTATGTTCTTTCTTT